>JBAZKM010000001.1:0-257500 GCA_041650805.1 Candidatus Omnitrophota bacterium
GAATATAGAGATAACCCTAATCACGCCGATAGCGCTCGAGAAGGAACTGAGGTTCGCCGTAAGAGAAGGCGGACACACGGTAGGCGCGGGAGTCGTGACACAGGTCATTGAGTGATACGATGGCACAGCAACAGCAGCAGCAGAAGATAAGGATAAAGCTTTTGGCGTACGATCACCGCCTCCTCGATATATCCACGAGCGAGATAGTGGAGACGGCCAAGCGCACGGGCGCGCTCGTCGTCGGACCGATACCGCTCCCGACCAGGCGCGAGGTCTTCACGGTGCTCCGTTCGCCGCACGTCGACAAGAAGTCGCGGGAGCAGTTCCAGATAAAGACGCACAAGCGCCTTCTCGACATAATAAACCCTACGTCCAAGACGATCGACGCGCTGAAGAAGCTGGACCTTCCGGCCGGCGTATATGTGGAGATCAGGTGATATATGGTCAGTATACTCGGTAAAAAAGTCGGGATGACAAAGATATTCGATGAGGGCGGAAGGTACGTGCCGGTGACGCTCATAGAGGCCGGACCGTGCTATGTCCTGCAGGTGAAGACGAAGGCGACAGACGGCTACGATGCTATCCAGGTGGGGTTGGGGGAAAAGAAGGCGAAACACGCGACCCTCCCGGAACAGGGTCACGCAAAGAAGGCCGGGACCGCTATACCGCGTTTTGTCCGTGAACTGAAGGTTAAGGATGCCGCCGGTTACAAGCCGGGACAGAAGATCGAAGCGGACCTTTTCGCCAAAGGGGATTTTGTCGATGTCACAGGGACGTCGATAGGACGGGGCTTCCAGGGCGGAATGAAGCGATGGGGATGGTCGGGCGGTGACGCGGGGCACGGTTCTATGTTCCACCGCGCCGTCGGATCGATACAGTCGGGCGCCCGGCTCGGCAGGGTCACCAAGGGGCATCATCTCCCCGGCCATATGGGGAATGTGAGGATCACCATACAGAACCTGGAAGTGATCGATGTCGACAAGGAAAATAATCTTATCGCCGTAAAGGGGGCTGTGCCGGGGCATGAGGACGGTCTCCTCATAGTGAAGGAAGCGAAGAAACGGCCAAAAGGTTTCGTTAAACGCAAAGCGCCGCCGCCGGTTTCTAAGAAGAGCGTAAAGGCGCAGGCCGGAGCGAAAAAATAAGATATGAAGACAAACGAGAAGAAAACGAAGACAAAAAACCAAAATAAGACGGCGAAGGCGCCGGAAGCGGGCAAGCCGCTTTCCATCCCGGTTTACGATTCAAAGGGCAAAGAGGTCGAGAAGTATGCTCTCGATAAGGACCTCTTCACCGGGGAGATAAATAAGGGCGCCCTTTATCAGATGGTGCTGATGTACAATGCAAACCAGCGGAGCGGCACGGCATCCACCAAGACGCGCGGCGACGTATCGGGCGGCGGCAAGAAGCCGTGGAGGCAGAAGGGCACAGGCAGGGCGCGCGCCGGTTCTTCGCGGTCTCCTCTCTGGAAGGGGGGCGGCAAGATATTCGGCCCGCACCCGAGGGATTTTCATTACGATATACCCAAGAAGGTCAAACGCGTGGCATTTTTATCGAGCCTGAACGTCAAGGCCGTCGAGCACAAGATGTTCGGGCTGTCGTCCCTGGACCTGGATGAGGCGAAGACGAAAAAATTTAAGGCGATCATGGACGCCCTCAAGCTTAAAGGCAAGAGCCTGTTCGTCCTCGAGTCCGTCGACGACAAGGTCAAAAAGGCCTCGAGGAACATAGGGACGGTCTCCGTGAAGAATTACAAAGATTTCAATGCCGTCGACGTCATCGCGTGCGACACCGTCGTACTAAGCAAGGCGGCGCTCGGCAAACTTAAAGAAAGATTCGGGGATTAACGATGAAGAACCCGCACGACATAGTGAAGGGCATGATACGCACCGAAAAAGGGGCAGGCCTTCTGCAGAAGAATAAGTACCTCTTCTGGGTCGACACCGCATCGAATAAGATAGAGATAAAAGGCGCGGTCGAGGATATCTATAAAGTTAAGGTGGACAGCGTAAACACGATGATGGCCAGGGGAAAGATCAAGAGGGTCAGGTACGTAGCAGGGAAGACCTCTGACTGGAAGAAGGCGATCGTGACGCTTAAATCGGACAGTAAGATCGACGTTACATAGCAGAATAACCGGTCACCGGCAACCAGGTGCCAGTAAAGAAAAGAAAAAAAATATGGGAATAAAAAAATATAAGCCGACTACGGACGCGATGCGATGGACCTCTCTTTCGGATTTCAGCGAGATAACGAAAGACAGGCCCGAGAAGAAACTCCTTATGCCGCTCCGCAGGTCGGGAGGCAGGAATGCCCGCGGAAGGATAACGAGCCGCCACAGGGGCGGCGGCCACAAGCGGATGATCAGGATCATCGACTTCCGCAGGGATAAGCTCGAGATCCCGGCAAGGGTCATAGCCATAGAGTATGACCCGAACAGGTCTGCGCGCCTGGCGCTCCTGGAGTATAAAGACGGGGAGAAGCGTTACATAATCATGCCTTCGGGGTTGAACGTCAACGACGAGGTCATGGCAGGACCGAACGCGGAGATAAAGGTAGGGAATGCCGTTTCGCTCCGGAATATCCCGGCAGGTATCCCCATACATAACGTGGAGTTCAAAAAGGATTCCGGGGCGAGGATCGCGCGTTCGGCCGGTAACGCCTGCCTCATAATGGCCAAGGAAGGGGATTGGGCGCACGTGAAGATGCCGAGCGGCGAGATCCGCCTTATAGGGCTCGACTGTTACGCGACGATAGGACAGGTCGGCAACATCGAACACGACACCATATCGATCGGTAAGGCCGGCAGGTCACGTTGGATGGGGAAACGCCCCTACTCCAGAGGCGTCGCGAAGAACCCGCACGACCATCCGATGGGCGGCGGCGAGGGTAAGGCGAGCGGAGGGCTGCCGCGTTCGCCGTGGGGCCAGTATGCCAAAGGTCTTAAGACGCGGCATCACAGGCACTCCGACATATATATCGTCAAGAGGAGAAAATAGACAGATGTCGAGATCAACGAAGAAGGGTCCTTATATTGAAGAGAAGCTGCTGGCAAAGGTGCAGCAGATGGCCCGGTCCGGAGACAGAAAGCCGCTCAAGACCTGGTCCAGGAGATCAACGATAACGCCGGATTTTGTAGGCCTGACGGTATCCATCTACAACGGCAGGAAGTTCATCCCGGTTTACATAACCGAGAACATGGTGGGGCATAAGCTCGGCGAATTTTCGCCGACGAGAACGTTTAAAAAACACGGTGCCGCCACGGAAGTGTCCAGGGAGCTCACGTAATACGATGATCGCATACGCGAAAGCCAGGTTCATAAGGATATCGCCCAGGAAGTTCAGGCAGATCATACCCTTTGTAAAGGGCAGGAGGGCCGAAGAGGCGATGGCTGTCCTGATGAGCGTGAAGAAACGGGCATCGCAGTACACTATAGAACTTTTAAAATCGGCGATAGCGAACGCCAAAAGGATAAGGCAGGACATCAACCCCGCCAACCTTTATGTGTCCAACATCGTTGTTGACTGCGGGCCGTCGCTCAAGAGGTTCAGGGCGGCATCGATGGGAAGGGCGTCGCCTATCTTAAAGCGCACAAGCCACATAACCCTCGAGGTCGATGAGATAACCGCGAAGGGCGCGTCGGGAACGGCCCGGACCCAGCATAAGGCCGCGGCCCGGGAAAAAGGCCATCCCGAACAGGGCGGTAAGGCGCAAAAGGCCCCGCCGAAGAAGGCGGCAGAAGAGAAGATCAAAGAGAAGTCCAAAAAGCAAAAGACGACAAAGTGAGGTATGAATAGATGGGACAAAAAGTCCACCCGTACGGTTTAAGGCTGGGATATATATATGACTGGAAATCCCG
This sequence comes from Candidatus Omnitrophota bacterium, assembly GCA_041650805.1. Lineage (NCBI taxonomy): Bacteria > Pseudomonadati > Candidatus Omnitrophota > Candidatus Omnitrophota bacterium. The sequence goes on from JBAZKM010000001.1 coordinate 3,861, forward strand.
GTGGTTCTCGAAGAGACAGGATTTCCCGAGGCAGCTGGCCGAAGACGTCAAGATAAGGAAGTATATCAAGAAGGCCCTCTCATCCGCTGCCGTCTCCAAGATAGAGATCGAGCGCGCGAGCGATAAGATACGCGTCTTCATATTCAGCGCAAGGCCCGGCATAATCATAGGGCGCCGCGGCTCGGAGATCGAGAAGCTGAAAGACGAGCTCCAGTCGATAGCGGGCAAGGAAGTCTCCATAGATATAAAGGAGATAAAGAACGCGAATGTCGATGCGCAGCTTGTGGCCGAGAACATAACGTTCCAGCTCGAGAAGCGCATACCTCACAGGCGGGCGATGAAGAAGGCGGTCCAGAGCGCCCTCGATTCGGGCGCCCAGGGTATAAAGATAATATGCAGCGGACGCCTCGGCGGCGCCGAGATAGCGCGCAGGGAGAGTTACCGCGTGGGGTCCATCCCGGCACAGACCCTGAGGGCCGATGTCGATTATGGTTTTGCGGAGGCGCTCACCACCTACGGTCTCATAGGCGTAAAGGTATGGATATATAAAGGCGACAAGATACTCGACAAGCCCCAGGACCAGGAAGCGCCGGAAGAGAAAAGAAAGTAACAGCGGGACGGAGCTATATTTATGGGAATGATGCCAAAGAGGGTCAAATTCAGAAAATGCCAGAGAGGAAGGCGCCTGGGGACTTCTTTTCGGGGAGCAACGCTCTCTTTCGGAGAGTTCGGCCTGAAGGCGCTCGAGAACGGCTGGTTCAGCGACCGCCAGATAGAGGCGGCGAGAGTAACGCTCATGAGACACCTGAAGGGCGGCGGCAAGGTATGGATAAGGATATTCCCGGACAAGCCCATTACGAAGAAACCGGCCGAGACAAGGATGGGAAAGGGCAAGGGGGATCCGAGCCACTGGGTCGCCATAGTGAAGAAAGGTAAGATACTGTTCGAGATGGGCGGTGTTCCGCTTGAGATAGCAAGGGAGTGCATGAGAGTGGCCGCCCACAAGATACCGGTAAGGACAAAATTTATTTCAAGGACTGCGGGATCATAATGAAAGTCAACGAACTGCGTAATATGACGGCGGATGAGGTACGGCTCAAGGTAGAGGCGTTGAAGAAGGAACTTTACAACCTCCGGTGCGAAGCCAATATCGGGCGGCTCGAAAAACCGCACAAGGTCAGAGGCGTGAGACGGGATATCGCCCGCTGTGAAACTATCTTAAGGGAGAAGGCAAATGCCAAGTGAGGCCAGGAGCAAAAGAAAAGAGCGTATCGGTATCGTGGTGAGCGACAAGATGGATAAGACCATAACCGTTAAGGTCGACAGGATAAACCGGCACGCCATTTACAATAAACTGATACGCACCGCGACGAAGTTCAAGGCGCATGACGAAAAGGATGAGGCGAAGGTCGGGGATGTGGTGAGGATAAGGGAGACGAGACCCCTTTCCAAGACCAAGCGCTGGATGCTGGTCGAGATAATCAAAAAGTAGAGAGGCACGAGCCATGATACGGATGAGGACCATTTTGGATGTTGCGGACAACACGGGCGCGCGGAAAGCGTCGTGCATAGGCGTCATAGGGCGGGCCAACAGGAAATATGCGGACGTGGGGGACATAATCACCTGCAACATAAAAGAGGCCTCCCCGGACGCCATAGTAAAGGACCACGAGGTGGTCAAAGGCGTGGTCGTGAGGACGGCATTCCCCATAAAGCGCCCGGACGGAAGCCGCCTGCGTTTTGACAGGAATGCGGTCGTCATAATAGACCTGCAGATGAACCCGAGGGGGACGAGGATATTCGGACCCGTCGCGAGGGAGCTGAGGGAGAAGAACTTCATGAAGATAATCTCTCTCGCCCCGGAAGTCGTATAAAGCCAAAGGGTTGAAAAGTGAATAAGATAAAGAAGAACGATGTGGTGTATGTCCTCAGCGGAAGGGACAGCGGAAAGACCGGCAAGGTCTTCATGGTATTCCCGAAAAAGGGGCGCGCCCTTGTCGAAGGGGTCAACTACGTGAAGAAACACGCGCGTAAGACCAAAAATGACCAGCAGGGCGGCATAATACAGAAAGAGGCGACTATACACCTCTCCAACCTGGCCCTTTTCTGCAAGACATGCAATAAGCCGTCCCATGTGGGGACCAGCGTACTGGCCGACGGGACAAGGTCCAGGTATTGTAAAAAATGCAAAGAGGTAGTATAAAGAGATGACCACTCCAAGATTGCTGGAAAGGTACAGGGGCGGGATAACGGCCGATATGATGAAGCGGTTCGGTTATAAGAACCGCCTCCAGGTGCCCAAGATCAAGAAGATCGTTCTGAACGTAGGGATGGGCGAGGCAACGCAGGATATCAAATTCCTGGAGACCGCGCAGAATGAGCTGGCCGCCATCACGGGGCAGAGACCCGTATTGACCCGGGCGAAGGTCGCCATCGCGAATTTCAAGATAAGGCGCGGCTCGGCCATAGGATGCAAGGTGACCCTGAGAAGGGGCATCATGTACGAATTTCTGGACCGCCTCATCTCTATAGCGATACCCAGGATAAGGGACTTCAGAGGGCTCCCGCCGGACTCGTTCGACAAGGGCGGTAATTATTCGTTCGGGCTGAGCGAACAGGTGATATTCCCGGAGGTCGATGTAGATAAGGTGATGAAGGCGCACGGGATGGATATAACGATAGTGACGGATGCGCATACAAGGGACGAGGCGTTCGAGCTCCTGCGGCTTTTCGGGATGCCGTTCGCCAAGAAATAGGTGGTCGCAGAAATTAACCGAAGGGGAAGAGTAAACTGATATGGCGAAGACATCGCTTATTGTAAAGCAGCGGAGGAAACCGAAATTCAAGGCACGGGGCTACAACAGGTGCCAGCTCTGCGGAAGGCCGCGCGGGTTCATGAGACGGTTCAAGCTCTGCAGGATATGCTTCAGAGAGCTGGCGTCCAGGGGCGAGATCCCCGGCGTCGTCAAGTCGAGCTGGTAATACGCGTTTAAGAAGATAGTCAAAACATCGAAAGGAAGAAATTCAAGATATGGCGTTAACAGACCCGATAGCGAACATGCTGACCGCGATCAAGAATGCGAGTTTCGCAAAGAAGAACGTGGTCGAAGTGAAAAATTCGCGTCTTTCAGAAGAGATCCTGAAGATCCTCAAGAGGGAGCGATACATCTCCAATTATAAGGTCATAAAGGATTCCAACCAGGGGATCCTGCGCGTATATCTGATGTACGGTAAGGACCTCACTCCGGCCATCATGGGGATGAAGCGTGTTTCGAAGCCGGGGTTGAGGATATACAAGAAAGTCGAAGAGCTGCCGAAAGTTTACGGCGGCCTGGGAACGGCGATAATCTCCACATCCAAAGGTCTGATGACCGATAAGGAGGCCGGGGCGGGGAAGATCGGCGGCGAGGTCATCTGTTACATCTGGTAAAGGGATAATCTAATGTCAAGGATAGGAAAGAAGCCGGTTGCGGTACCGGGCGGTGTCAAGGCGAGCGTCACAGGGGGGTCTATAATCATAGAGGGCCCCAAGGGCAAGATGAATTGCCCGCTGCCGGTACGCTTTAAGGCCGAGGTAAAGGATAATAATGTCTTCATAGGCAGGCCTTCAGACGAAAAACAGGATAAGGCGACACACGGCCTGATCCGGAGCATCGTCAACAATATGGTCACAGGCGTAACCAAGGGGTACCAGAAGGACCTGGAGATAACAGGGGTAGGGTTCAAGGCGCAGGTGCAGGGCAAGGTCCTGAACATCCAGTTGAGTTACACACACCCTATAAACTACAATATTCCGGAAGGGATAACGATAGAGACGCCCAAGCCGACAATGATCATGATCAAGGGCATCGATAAGATGCTCGTCGGCAAGGTGGCTTCGGAGATAAGGGACTTTTACAGGCCAGAGCCGTATAAGGGCAAGGGCATTAAATATTCCGGCGAGCATGTCCGCCGAAAAGCCGGTAAGGCGGTTGCCGGCGCCGGCGGAACGGGCGGATAAAGAGGGTCATTAAAAATGAAGAGATGGGTAGAGATCACGAAACGCGAGCGAAGGCACAGGATCATACGCAAGAAGGTCTCCGGGACAAAGGATGTCCCCCGGATGAACGTCTACAGGAGCCTCACCAATCTTTACGTACAGCTTATAGACGATGAGGCAGGGAAGACGATAGTATCCCTTGCCACGAACGCGCCGGGCCTCAAGGATAAGGTGAAGAATACCGGCGGCAACGTAAAAGGGGCGGTCATACTGGGTGAAGCCGTGGCCGAACTTTGCAAAGGGAAAGGGATAAAGAAGATAGTGTTCGACAGGGCAGGGTATCTTTACCACGGCAGGGTGAAGGCGCTTGCCGAAGCGGCCCGTAAGGGCGGCCTGGAATTCTAAACAACTTAAATAATAAGAGAGGTAACATTGGCAGACGCAAACGAGAACAAGGCAGAGGCAAAACCGGAAGCGAAACCGGAAGTCAAGCCGGAAGTCAGGCCGGAAGCGAAACCGGAAGTCAAAGCGGCGGAACAACGTCCGAGGCGGGGATTCGGTTTCGGCAGAGGAAGGCCGCGGCAGACAGAGGGAAGGGATGACGGACTTGTCGAAAAGGTCGTCATCATAAAACGCGTGGCTAAGGTCGTGAAGGGCGGCCGCCGTTTTTCGTTCAACGCGCTGGTCGTGGCAGGGGATGGCAAGGGGACTGCCGGTGTCGGCTTCGGCAAAGGCAACGAAGTGGCGGACGCTATAAGAAAGGGCCTTAATGACGCCAAGAAAAACTTCTTTAAAGTGCCTATGAAGGGCACCACCATACCGCACGAGATCATAGGCCACTTCAAGGCGGCCAGGGTGCTCCTGAAGCCGGCAACCCCGGGTACAGGCGTAATCGCCGGAGGGGCCGTGCGGGCGATCTGTGAGGCGTCCGGTATAAAAGATATCCTGACCAAGAGCCTCGGTTCCGATAGCGCCCTGAATGTGCTCAAGGCGGCGGTGAACGGATTGAAACAGCTGCGGTTTGAAAGGGCTATGGCGCACGAAGGGGAAGAGAAAAGTGAAAATAAATGAACTAGGCGCGCCTGAAGGCGCCAACAGGAAGACGAAACGCCGCGGGAGGGGTTCCGGATCGGGCCACGGCAAGAACGCGTGCCGCGGCAGGAAGGGCGCCAGAAAGCGCTCCGGGAGGACCACCAGGCTCAGCTTCGAAGGCGGCCAGATGCAGTTGATAAGGCGGATACCGAAAAGGGGTTTCAATTATCCTTTTAAGAATTTCTGCCAGGTCGTGAACATCGAATCGCTCAACAGGTTCAAAGCAGATTCTGTCGTAGGCCTGAAAGAGCTTAAGGAGGCGGGTCTCATAGGGAGCGAGAAAGAGCTGGTAAAGATACTGGGCGACGGGAAGCTGACGAAAGCCCTTACCGTAAAAGCACACAAGGCCTCCGGCTCCGCGATCAAAAAGATAGCGGCGGCAGGGGGAAAGATAGAGTACATAAATGCTTGAAGCATTTGCCAATACCATAAAGATACCGGACCTTCGCAAGAAGATCCTGATCACGCTGGGGCTCATCGCCGTATACAGGATAGGGACGTATATACCGACGCCCGGGATCGACGGCGCCAAGCTCGCGCAATTCTTCGCCAACCTGGCGCAGTCGCAGGGAGGGGCGTTATTCGGCATCATGAATATGTTCTCGGGAGGCGCCATATCGCGTCTCACGATATTCGCTCTTGGGATCATGCCGTACATATCGTCGTCCATCATACTGCAGCTCCTTACCGCGGTAATACCGGCGCTCGAGAAGCTTGCTAAAGAAGGCGAAGCGTGACATAAGAAGATAGTGCAGTACACGCGTTACGGGACGATCGTCCTTTCGGTGATCCAGTCGTTCTTCATAGCGCTCTGGCTGGAGAACCCGGCGAGGTTCCAGGGGTTGCAGATAGTCCAGTTCCCGGGATGGTCATTCCGGATATTGACGGTCATCACGCTCACCAGCGGCACCGCGTTCATAATGTGGCTCGGCGAGCAGATCCAGGAATTGGGCATCGGGAACGGCATGTCGCTCATAATAACGGCAGGTATCGTCTCCAGGATACCCACCGCGCTTTACCAGTTATACGCGCTCTTCTCGCCGTTCGCTCCGGAAAAGGCGCAGCTGGAGCCGTTCACTCTCATACTCATGGTCCTGATGCTCGTGATCGTCGTCGCGGCCGTGATCGTCCTGACGCAGGGACAACGGAAGATCCCTATACAGTATGCTAAGCGCGTAGTGGGACGGAAGATATACGGCGGCCAATCGACATTCCTGCCGCTCAGGGTGAACCAGGGGGGAGTCATACCTATCATATTCGCGCAGAGCATCATACTCTTTCCTGCTACGATAGCGGGGTTCGTGCAGAACCAGACATTCCAGCGCTTTGCGCAGGTCCTCATGCAGGGCGAAGTGGTTTACAATTCTTTGTACGCTTTGATGATAATATTCTTCGCGTATTTTTATACGGCCATAACCTTTAACCCGATAGACATCGCCGACAATATGAAGAAGTACGGCGGATTCGTCCCGGGCATACGTCCGGGGAAACAGACGGCGGAATATCTCGACTTCATCATGACAAGGGTCACATTCCCGGGCGCGGTCTTCCTGGCGATCATCGCCGTATTCCCGAGCATAATATCCGCATGGCTCAAGATACCGTATCTGGTGGCGAGCTTCTTCGGAGGCACGGGATTATTGATCATCGTGGGCGTCATGCTGGATACGATGAAGCAGATAGAGTCGCACCTTCTCATGAGGCATTACGAAGGCTTTATGAAGAAGGGTAAGATCAAGGCTAGGATGGCTTAATGAATATAATATTGCTGGGACCGCCGGGCGCAGGAAAAGGGACCCAGGCGGGTGTTCTTTCAAAGACGTACAGGCTGCCGCACATATCCACAGGAGACATATTGAGAGAGGCGGTCAAGCACGGTTCGGAGCTCGGCAGGAAGGCAAAGACCTTCATGGATAAAGGCGAGCTTGTCCCCGACGAGGTAGTGACGGGCATAGTGGCCGAGCGCCTGAAGGAGCCCGACACCAGGAGCGGTTTCATGCTGGACGGTTTTCCCAGGACCCTCAGGCAGGCGCAGGACCTCGACGGGGCTTTGAGCGCCAACCGGATGGGTCTGGACCTCGTCCTCTATTTTGAAACTTCTCCGGATGTCGCGATCGACCGGCTTACCGGAAGGCGGGTCTGTAAGAAGTGCGGGTTCAATTTTCATATAAGGAATATACCGCCGAAGCAGGCCGGTATATGCGATCACTGCGGCGGAGAGCTGATGCAGAGACCAGACGATAAGGAAGAGACCGTCCGTAACCGGCTCAAAGTATACGAGGACCAGACGAAGCCCCTCGTCGACTATTATATGAAGCAGAAGAAACTGAAGAGGGTCTCCGGGGATCTGGGGGTAGACGCGCTTTTTAAAGTTCTTTCTAAGACATTCGCCGAGTTGAAATTGGCATGATAGTCCTGAGGAGTGACGACGAGATAGCCGCGATACGGAAAGCGGGGGCGATCGTCGGCCGTACGCTTGAAGTTTTGAAGCGGCATGTAAAGCCGGGCATCACTACTATAGAGCTTGATGCGATAGCGCGGGACGAGATACTCAGGAGAGACGGGTTCCCCGCCTTCAAGAACTATAAAGGGTTCCCGGGAAATATATGCACCTCCATCAACGAGGTGGTGGTGCACGGTATACCGTCGAGCCGGAAGCTTAAGACAGGCGATATAATAAGCCTGGATGCGGGTGTAAAATTCCGCGATTACTATGCGGACGGTGCGGCGACTTTCGCGGTCGGCGAGGTAAGCACCGAGGCGGCGCGGATCATAAGCGTTACCGAGAATGCTCTTTATAAAGGGATCGAAGAGGCGATACCGGGCAACCGGCTGAGCGATATATCGCACAGCATACAGCAATATGTCGAAGAGAACGGTTTTGCGGTGGTCAGGGCCTTCGTAGGCCACGGTATCGGGACGAAGATACATGAGGAGCCGGAGATAGCTAACTTCGGGCCTCCCGGAAAAGGGCCTCGTCTTGAGCCGGGGATGGTGCTGGCGCTGGAGCCGATGGTCAACGCGGGGACGTTCGAGGTCCAGGTCCTGGATGACGGGTGGACGGCGGTGACCAGGGACAGGATGATATCGGCCCATTTCGAACATACGATAGCCGTCAGGGACGGGCGCGCCCAGATAATGACGTCGCCGGGGTGATGAAGAATGAGTCCAAAAGAGGAACCGATAACAGTCGAAGGTAAGGTGCTCGAAACGCTGCCCAATGCCACTTTCAGGGTTGAACTGCCGAACGGGCATAAGGTCCTGGCACATGTATCCGGCAAGATGAGGATGAACTTCATCCGCATACTGCCCGGGGACAGCGTTACGCTTGAGCTGTCACCTTACGATCTTACGCGCGGAAGGATAATAAGAAGAGAAAAATGAAAGTACGATCAAGCATCAGAAAGATATGTCCTAAGTGCAAGGTAGTGCGCCGGAGCGGCGTGCTGCGCATAATCTGTTCGAACCCCAAGCATAAGCAGAGGCAGGGGTGAAACGGTCCATGGTCTACAGACCACAGTCCACAGTTAAAACTGAACCATCGACCATGGACAGTGGACCGTGGACAAACATAGCTATAACCGGGAGGAAATAAGGTGCCGCGAATAGTAGGTGTCGATATACCGAAGGAAAAGAGGGTCGAGATCGCGTTGGGGTACATATACGGGATAGGGAGGACGGTGTCGGGCAAGATCCTCAAGATCGCCAATATCAGCCCGGACAAACGGGCAAAGGACCTTACCGAAGAGGAGGTGGCGCGGCTCTCTTCGATCATACAAAAAGATTATAAAGTGGAAGGAGATCTCCGCAGGGAGGTCAGCGCCAACATAAAACGGCTTATCGACGTCGGATCCTACCGTGGGTTACGCCACAGGAGAGGGCTCCCCGTGCGCGGTCAGAGGACGAAGACGAACGCGCGGACAAGAAAAGGGCCCAGAAAGACGGTAGGAGTGGTAAGGCAAAAGGCAGAAAGGAAGATAACTAAAGAAGGTGGAACAGAAAAAAAGTAAATTCAAAAAAGGTAAAAAGACGGCCAAGGTAGCTCCAAGCGGCATAGCCCACATCCTGGCCACGTTCAACAATACCATCGTTACCATAACCGATAAGGACGGTAACACGGTGGCATGGGCATCGACGGGGAGCGCCGGGTTCAAGGGGTCGAAGAAATCGACGCCGTTTGCCGCAGGCATAGCCGCCGATAACGCCGGCAAAAAGGCGCTCGAGCGCGGCATGAAAGAGGTGGAGGTATACGTGAAGGGTCCCGGCGCAGGCAGGGAATCGGCAATACGCTCGATCCAGGCGGCCGGCCTTACGATAAGGGCTATACGGGACGTGACTCCCATACCTCATAACGGGTGTCGTCCGCAGAAGCGGAGGAGAGTGTAATGGCCAGATATATCAGGCCCTCCTGCAGGCTATGCAGGCGCGAAGGGATAAAATTGTTCCTTAAGGGAGCGAAGTGTCAGACCGACAAGTGCCCCGTCTCCAGGCGCGCATACGCGCCGGGACAGCACGGAGCCGTAAGCGCAAGGAAGAAAGAGTCCAACTACGGCGTTCAGCTTCGCGAAAAACAGAAGGTGAAGAGGATATACGGGGTGCTTGAGAAGCAGTTCAAGCACTACTTCAGGATAGCAGAGAAGGCCAAGGGGGTGACCGGTATTACGCTCCTGCAGCTTCTCGAGAGGCGGATAGACAACGTCATCTTCAGGATGAACCTGGCCCAGTCAAGGGCCGCGGCCCGTCAGCTTGTAGGCCATGGTTCGGTCTATGTTAACGGCCGGCGCGTGGATATACCCTCATACACGGTCAAGGTAGGCGATACGATCATCCTCAAAGTGAAAGAGCCGGTCGCGAAGCGTATCAACGAAACGAGAGAAGTGCTCAAAGACAGGCCTATGGCCAAATGGCTCGGAGCGGATCCGAAGGAGTTCAAGGCGACTATCGCGGACCTTCCGACAAAGGCCGATGTAGGGTTCCCCATACAGGAACAGCTCATAGTCGAGTTATATTCGAAATAATTTTCTGTTAAATCGAAGGAGATGCGATATATGGGAATAAGCATGAAGAATTTCGAAATGCCCAAGAAACTCGTACTGGATGAGTCGAGCTATACGCCCACTTACGGGAAATTCATAGCCGAACCTTTTGAGAGAGGATACGGGACTACCGTCGGGAACTCATTGCGGAGGGTCCTCATATCGTCTATAGAGGGTACGGCCGTTACGAGCATCAAGGTGGCAGGGGTACACCATGAGTTCGGGGCCATAAAGGGCGTCGTAGAAGACGGCGCCCAGATAGTGCTGAACATAAAGAAGCTGATCCTGCGCTCCCACTTCAAGACGCCGAAGCCCATCCATATATCGGTCAGCAAAAAGGGGGAAGTGACGGCGGCGAATATCAAAGTTGACGAGACGGTCGAGGTGATAAACCCCGACCTCCATATAGCCACCCTTACAAAGGACGTAGATCTGAATATAGAGATGGAGGTGGCGCGCGGAAGAGGATATGTCCCGGCAGACCGGAACAAGAGAGAGGGGCAGCCGATAGGCGTCATCCCGATAGATTCTATATTCACTCCCGTCAAGAAAGTAAATTTCTATGTCGAGAATACGAGGGTCGGCCAGATCACAGATTATGATAAACTCATACTGGAGGTATGGACCAACGGCGCCATAGAGCCGAAAGAGGCGCTCCTCTACGCGTCTAACATACTCCAGAGGCACCTCGACATATTCGTCGGTTTCGGGAAGCTCCCGGAAGAGGAAGACGTCCCGGAAGAGACGGAAGAGGAGAGGCAATTGAGGGAGAAGTTCAAGGTGCCGATCTCCGAGCTGGAACTTTCGGTGAGAAGCTCAAATTGTTTGCGCGAGGCGCGCATAAAGACGATCGGCGACCTGGTGAAGAAGACGGAACTCGAGATGCTCAAGTACAGGAATTTTGGTAAAAAGTCGCTTGCGGAGATCAATAAGATCCTGGGCGGCATGGGTCTGGCTCTCGGGATGAAATCGGACGAGAAGAAGACAAAGAAAGAAGAGTAGACGCAAGATGAGACACGGAAAAAAACGCACTAAACTGAGCATGAAGACGAGCCACAGGAAAGCGACTATGCGCAACATGGCCCGTTCTATGCTGAAATATCAGCGTATCGAAACGACGCTGCGCAGGGCAAAAGAGGTGAGGCGTCTCGTTGAGTACCTGATAACCTTATCCAAAGACGATTCGGTCTTCGCGCGGCGCCGCGCCTACGACGTGCTCTCAGACAGGGACCTGGTGTCTAAGCTCTTCAGGGAGATATCGCCGCTATTTAAAGCCAGGGCGAGCGGTTTCACCAGGATAATACCTCTCGGGTTCAGGCGGGGCGATGGGGCCCAGATGGCCATACTGGAGCTCACCGAAAAGAAGATAGTCGAGAAACGCCCGAAGAAGAAGAAAGAGAAAGCGAAGGCCGAAGAGGTTGCCGCTGAAACAACAAAGGCAGCCGCCGAAACGGATAAGCAGGTGAAATCGGAAGAGGCGAAGAAGGAAGAGCCGAAGCCGAAACAGCCGCACAAGCCGAAAACTGCGGTGGCCGAAGAGAAGAAGGCGGAGAGGGCAAGGTCCGAGGAGAAGAAGATGACCGACAAGAAAGGGTTCATGAAGAACCTGCGCGGCTTCTTCCGTCGGAAGAGTGATATGTAGCGGATCTGGCAAAGAGCAATCCCAAAGCCCCTTAATCGTAACTCAGGTTAAGGGGCTTTTTACCGTGATCTTAACCCTCACCCAATGACCAAGCCGGCTTCCTAACCCTGACCCAACGCCCAGTAATTCAAATTTGCCCTTGAGATTTGACGGATTTATACTATAATATTAGGATATATTAATGAGGATATAGAGATGGACATAGCGAAGAGGCTGGCGGAGGTGGCGCCTTCGGCAACGTTAGAGATAAGCGCCAAGGCCAAGAAGATGGCCAAGTCGGGGATAGACGTCATCAGTTTCGGGGCCGGGGAGCCCGATTTTGACACGCCCAGGCATATAAAGGAAGCGGCCATAAAGGCGATAGATGAGGGAGTCACGAAGTATACGCCCTCCAGCGGGACGCCTGAGCTACGGGACGCCATAGCCAAAAAACTTAAGTCCGATAATTCCCTAGATTATGAGCAACCCCAGATCGTGGTATCCTGCGGGGCGAAGCATTCGCTGTATAATATATTCCAGGCGATATGCAACGAAGGCGACGAGGTCATAATCCCGTCTCCGTACTGGCTGAGCTATCCGGAGATGGTCAGGATGGCCGGGGCAAAGCCCGTTTACGCCGGGACGGAGGCTGAGAACAGTTTCAAGTTGACCGAATCGGCCCTCAGGTCAGTGATAACGGGACGCACCAGGGCGCTTGTCCTGAACAGCCCGTCGAACCCCACCGGATGTGTGTACGATAAGACGGAACTCGGGTTCATAGCCGGGCTTGCGGTAAAGCATAAATTTTTCGTCATCAGCGACGAGATATATGAAAAATTGATATACGACGGAAAGAAGCATATATCCATAGCGTCGCTCGGAAAGGATATATACGACCTGACTTTCACCGTTAACGGCCTTTCCAAAAGTTACTCCATGACCGGATGGAGGATAGGTTATGCGGCCGGACCGAAGGATCTCATGGGGGCGATATCCAATCTCCAGAGCCACGCGACGTCAAATCCCGCCTCGATGTGCCAGGCCGCCGCGCTGGCCGCGTTGACCGGCGACCAGGAGTGCGTGGCCCGGATGAGGGAAGAGTTCGAGAAGAGGCGCGATGCCATGGTCGGCATGATAGGCCTGATGCGCGGCATATCCTGCATAAAACCGGAAGGCGCCTTCTACGTATTCTGCGACATATCAAAGACCGGGATGGGCTCCATGGAAGTCGCTACGCGGCTACTGGAGGAAGCGAAAGTAGCGGTGGTGCCGGGAACGCCGTTCGGCTCGGATCGCTTCATACGGCTCAGTTTCGCTACAGGCATGGAGAAGATCGAAAAGGGCCTAACGCGTATAAAGGGGTGGATAGAAAAGTATGGGTAAGACGATAGCCGAAAAGATATTATCCCGTCACGCCGGCCAGGACCTTAAGGCCGGAGACATAGCCATATGCGATGTCGACTTCTGCTTCGGTCAGGACGGCACAAGCTCGATCATTATCGACAGCTTCAGGAAGCTGGGCCTCGGCAAGGTATTTGACAGGACAAAATTCGCCATGGTCATAGACCACAGCGCGCCCAGCCCCAACATGGGCGTTTCCGAGATCCACAAGAAGATGCGGACCTTCGCCGGGGAATTTGATCTGGAGCTGTACGATATAGGTTGCGGTGTCTGCCATCAGCTCATCCCGCAGAAGGGGCACGTCACATGCGGCGACCTCGTTCTGGGCGCAGATTCGCATACCTGCACGTACGGAGCGATCAACGTATTTTCGACCGGGGTTGGATCGACCGACCTTGCCATAACGCTCGCCAGCGGCAAGAACTGGTTCCGGGTGCCGGAGACGATAAAGGTCATAGTCAAAGGCGCCCTCCCCAGGGGCGTATATTCGAAAGATATCATACTGCATATCATAAAGGATATAGGGTCGAACGGCGCCACTTACAAGGCGGTCGAATTCCACGGTGATGCGATACGCGCGCTCAGCGTGGATGCGAGGTTCACCATATCCAATATGGCCGTTGAGATGGGCGCCAAGGCAGGGCTCATGGAAGCCGATAAGAAGGTGCTGAAATGGGTAAGCGAACATTCCGGGAAGGAACCGCATCCGGTAGCCCCGGACCCCGACGCCAGATATGCCGCCATAAAAGAGTACGACATATCCGGCCTTTCGCCTAAGGTGGCAAAGCCGCATGCCGTGGATAACGTGACGGATGCCGGAAAGCTGGCCGATGTAAAGATAGACCAGGCCTATATAGGCACGTGCACCAACGGCAGGATAGAGGACCTGGAGGTTGCCGCCAGGATCCTGAAAGGGCAGGATGTCCATCCGGACGTGAAGTTCATAATCGCGCCTGCCTCGCGGGAGATATACCTGAAGGCGGTCAAGCTGGGGCTCATATCCGTATTCGTGAGATCCGGATGCACCGTTGTCGGACCGGGCTGCGGCCCGTGCGTGGGGACGCATAACGGGGTCCTGGCTGATAACGAGGTCGCCATCTCGACCGCAAACAGGAATTTCAAGGGGAGGATGGGGAACCCTAATTCGTTCATATATCTTGCGAGTCCTGCCACCGTTGCGGCCTCCGCGATAGCCGGCAGGATCACCGATCCCCGTATGTATAAGAAGAAACTGGCGTAGATGAAAAGGTGATCCGATGAAACACTTTGCGAGACGTCTCAAGGTCCAGGATAACATAAATACCGATTATGTCATATCCGGAAGGTATAAATTCAAGATACAGGATCCCAGAGAACTGGCGAAACATATCTTTGAGGATATCGACGGCGCGTTCGCCGCGAGGGTGAAGAGGGGAGATTATCTCGTAGCCGGTGAGAATTTCGGGTGCGGCTCATCCCGGGAACAGGCGCCGCAGGCGCTGAAGCAGGCCGGTTTTCATGCCATCATCGCGAAGAGCTTCGCAAGGATATTTTACAGAAACGCTTTCAATATCGGGCTGCTGCTCGTGGAGTGCAATACCGACTTCATCGATGACGGTGATGAGATCGAGCTCGATATAGAGAAGGGAAAGATGAGAGATGTGGGCAAAGGGCTGATACTCGATATAAAGCCGATACCCTCTGTCATGAAGAGCCTTCTTGAAGACGGCGGCGTCATCGAACATTTTAAAAAGCACGGAGGGTTCAAATTTGAGTAAGTACAGGATAACGCTTATCCCGGGGGACGGGATAGGGCCCGAGATAGCCGATGCGGCAAAGAGGTGTATAGAGGCGCTGGGGCTTGATATACAATGGGATACGGTCGAGGCCGGAGAAGGCGCCATAGCCAGCCATAAGACGCCCCTCCCGCAGCACGTTCTCGATTCGATCCGCAATAACAAGCTGGCGCTTAAGGGGCCGATCACCACTCCCATAGGAAGCGGTTTCCGCAGCGTCAATGTCGAACTCAGGAGGGCGCTTGACCTGTATGCCTGCGTACGGCCGTGTAAAAGTTACAGGGGCGTACGCTCACGCTACGAAAATATAGACCTCGTCATAGTGCGCGAAAACACGGAAGACCTTTATGCGGGGATAGAGTTCGAGAAGGGCTCGGGCGATGTGAAAAAGGTGATCGACCTCCTTGAGAGGTTAAGCAAAAAGAAGATAAGGCCGGACTCGGCCATAAGTATAAAACCGATATCTGACGAAGGGTCGCGCAGGATCGTGAAGTTCGCTTTCGAGTACGCGCTTAAGAACGGGCGCAGGAAGGTCACCGCCGTACACAAGGCCAATATCATGAAGTATACGGACGGGCTTTTCCTTGAAGCGGCGCGGGACATTGCCAGATCGTACGCCGGCAGGGTGGAGTTCGAGGACAGGATAGTGGATAATATGTGCATGCAGCTTGTTCAGAAACCGGAGAACTACGATATCCTCGTCACCCCGAACCTGTACGGCGATATCATCTCCGATCTCGCGGCAGGCCTGGTCGGGGGGCTCGGCGTAGCGCCCGGCGCAAATATCGGGGACGGCGTAGCGATATTCGAGCCGACGCACGGCAGCGCGCCGAAATATAAGGGCCTGGATAAAGTGAACCCCGTAGCCATAATATTGTCTGGTGTCCTGATGCTGAGATATATGGGTGAAGCCGCGTCCGCCGACCGGCTCGAAAGGGCGGTCGCGTCCGTAATAGAAGAGGGGAGGTCTGTAACGTATGATCTCAAAAAGGACCGGGACGACCCGTCCGCGGTGAAGACGAGCCGCATGGCCGACGCGATAATCGGACAGATAAAGAAAGATGCCGCATAAGATGAAACGGTCTTACTCCAGGATAGCGGTGATAGGCGCGGGCTCGGTAGGCTCGACCCTTGCCATGCGCATCGTGGAGGACGGCCTGGCCGATGTGGTCCTCATAGATATCTTCGGGAATGCCGCGCGCGGGAAAGCCATGGATATCCTGGACAGCGCCCCTATAATGGGGCACGAACAGAATATCCACGGCACGGAAGATTATGCCGAGATGAGAGGCGCCGATATCGTGGTGGTGACCGCCGGTTTCCCGAGGAAGCCCGGGATGACGCGGGAAGAGCTTACAGCCAGGAACGCCGCGGTCGTGAAGGACGTCTCCCTAAAAATAAAGACCCATGCCCCTTCCGCCGTAGTCATAATGGTCACAAATCCTCTTGACGCCATGACATACCTGGCCTTAAGGACTACCGGGTTTAAGAGGAACAGGGTGATGGGGATGGCCGGTGTATTGGACGGCTCCCGCTTTGTCCAGCTGATAGCCTCCGAACTGAAGGTCCCGCGCTCAGCAGTCACCGCGTTCATGCTGGGAAGCCACGGCGACACCATGGTGCCGGCATTGTCGTGCACCAGGGTCTCCGGGAAGCCGATAGGCGGCCTCCTGCCGCCCGATAAGCTGGCCGCCATAGTAAAGCGCGCCAGGGAGAGGGGCGCGGAGATAGTTTCGCTCCTTGGCACAGGGAGCGCGTATTATTCGCCGAGCGGGGCCGTTCTCAAGATGGCCAGGTCCATCCTGCGCGACTCGCGGGAAGAGATGGTCGTCAGCGCATCCCTTGACGGAGAGTATGGTCTCTCTGGCCTTGCGATAGGTGTGCCGTGCGTCATAGGAAAGAACGGCATTGAGAAGATAATCCAATTAAAACTGACGGAAGAGGAGAAGGACGCTTTCGCGATATCCGCGAGTGCGATAAAAGGCTCGATCGCACAATTATGAAACATTACGATCTGGCCATAATAGGTTCAGGCCCGGGAGGCTATGTAGCAGGTCTCTATGCTGCCCGCCGGGGCCTGACCGTCTGCGTCATAGAGAAGGACCTGGTGGGCGGCACCTGTCTCAACAGGGGCTGCATACCGACAAAGGCGATGCTCCATTCAGCGTCGCTTTTTTCACGTATAAAAGAGGCCGCCGGGCACGGCATCAAAACATCCCCGCCTTCCGTGGATTTTCCCGTTGTCTTTAAGCGGAAAGAGGAGATCGTCCTGAAACTGCGAACTGGCATAGAGACGCTTTTCCGCGCTAATAAGATAGATCTGATAAAAGGGAACGCGAAATTTTGCGCCCCCCGCAGGATCGTCGCGGGCAAAGAAGAGATAGAGGCGTCTTCATCCATAATAGCGACCGGCTCACGTGCCGTAGTGCCGCCCGGAATATATGTTGACGAAACGATCATCCTCACAAGTGACGGCATCCTGGGCATGAAAGAGCTCCCCGGGAGCATCCTGGTCATAGGCGGCGGGGTCATAGGATGCGAGTTCGCCACCCTGTTCAACGCCTTCGGGGTCACGGTCACGATCGTGGAAGCTCTCGACAGGATACTGATAGGCCAATCGAGGGAGACCTCCAGAAAGATGGAGCTTCTCTTCAAAAAACGCGGCATCGCTGTGCATACCTCGTCGAAGGCAGAGGCCGTGGTCCGCAAGGATGGGGGTGTGGAGACGACCCTGTCGAACGGCCGGCGGATAGTCTCGGATAAGCTGCTTATGGCCATAGGGCGCATGCCGTATATAGAAGGTCTCGAGGAGGCATCCGCAGGCATACGTACCGAAAGAGGCAGGATCGAGGTCGACAGCTTCCTGCGCACGGGCGCCAAAAATATCTACGCGATAGGCGACTGCATCCCCGGCCCGCTTTTGGCCCACAGGGCCTCTTATGACGGTATCCTGGCGTGCGACAATATCATGGGCGCCGGGCGAAGAGCCGATTATTCGCATATACCGAATTGCGTATATACAGACCCGGAGATAGCAAGCGTCGGGCTTACCGAAGACGATGCCGGGAAGACGGTCCGGGATGCCAGGACGGTCAAATTCCCGTATCTCGCTTCCGGCAAGGCGTTCCTGATGGACCGTACCGGAGGCTTCATAAAGATCACCGGCGACCCGAGCGGGAAATTGCTGGGCGTCGAGATATTCGGTGAAGGGGCCTGCGACCTGATCGGCGAGGCGTCGCTTGCCGTCCACGCGGGCCTCTCCGTAAAAGACCTGGCCGGGACGGTACACGGCCATCCGACGTTATCCGAGATATACCAGGAGGCCGCGCACATATTCTGCGGTACGGCCATTCACAGCATATGATAATAGACCTCGGGATGACAGGGTACGAAGAATGCTACAAGGTGCAGCGGGAGTTCTGCAACCGCAGGAAGCTGGGCGAGATAGCGGACTCGCTGATAATAGCCGAGCACATGCCCGTCTTTACGCTCGGGAGGCTCGCAAAAGAGGAGAACCTCCTGGTCGACAGGGAGACCCTGAAGTCCCAGGGAATAAAGGTCCTTGATGTTGACCGCGGCGGAGATGTGACATTCCACGGCCCGGGCCAGATAGTATTGTACCCCATATTGAACCTCAAGGAGCGGAAGACGGACCTCCACAGGTACATGAGGGATATCGAAGAGGGCGTCTTGACATTTTTAAAATACTACGCGGTCAGCGGGCACCGGATAAACGGAAGGACCGGTGTATGGGTGGGAGATCGCAAGATATCTTTCATAGGGATAGCCGCGCGCGACTGGATAACGTATCACGGCGTGAGTATCAATATAGATGTCGACCTCAGGTTCTTTTCCATGATCCGCCCATGCGGCCTGAGCGGGATAAAGGTCGCAAATTTAAATACCGTCTCGGCGAAGCCGGTTTTGCTCGCCGACGCCAAACACCGGATAGCATCATGTTTTGCCGATATATTCGGTTTAAAGAGCGAGGACTATCGTGGGAAACTTCCCACCCTGGCTTAAGAAGACGCTCGTTTCGAACAGGACGGTTTTCGAGACGAAGCGCATCCTGTCCCGCTATTCGATCGGCACAGTATGCGAATCCGGCCGTTGCCCGAACCTTAATGAATGTTTCAGCCGGAGCTTTGCCACTTTTCTCATACTGGGGAGGTATTGCACCCGGAGCTGCCGTTTCTGTTCGGTCGAGAAAGGGGTGCCCGGATCGGTTGACGGCACAGAGCCGGCCAGGATAGCGGCGGCATCCAGGGAGCTGCGCCTGCGCCGTATCGTGATAACTTCCGTTACGCGCGATGACCTTACCGACGGCGGCGCCGCGCAGTTCGCCGATACCATAACGACAGTACGCGGGACGGCCGCTGATGCCGTCATTGAAGTGCTGGTCCCGGATTTCAGGGGGGCCAAAAGGTCCGTAGAGACAGTTCTTGCGGCCCGGCCGGATATCTTCGGCCATAATATCGAGACCGTTAAACGGCTTTATGAAGAGGTAAGGCCGGAAGCGCATTACGAAAGGTCTCTTTCCGTTCTGTCGATCGCGAAGAGTAAGCGGCCGGGGCAGATGGTGAAGAGCGCGCTTTTGGTCGGTATGGGCGAGACGGAAGAGGAGGTCGTGGAAACGATGCGCGACCTGCGCGGGGCCGGGTGTGATATCCTTGCCATAGGGCAATACCTGAGCCCGGGCAACGGACATATGCCGGTCAGGAGGTTCGTAGAGCCGCACGAATTTTTCAGGTATAAGGATGCAGGGGAACGGCTGGGGTTTTCACGCGTAAGCGCCGGGCCGTTCGTCCGCAGTTCCTATTATGCAGGCTGAAAAACGGCTAAGAGGGAGGAACGCGTTATGACGAATGTATTGTTGCCGCCTATAGCAGAAGGTAAAGATAAGGCGAACGTCTCATACTGGCACCGCAACGTGGGAGATAGCGTAAAAGAGGGCGAGGACCTCGTGGAGCTGGTAACGGACAAGGCCACTTTCAACCTCCCGGCGCCGGCATCGGGCATCCTGAAAGAGATAAAGGCCGCCGAAGGCGATGAGGTCAAGACGGGCGCGATCCTGGCCGTCATAGAGTGAGTCCCGCATGAAAAAAGTACTGCTCCTCTACATATCCGAAGATTCCGGGCACCATTGCGCGAGCATGGCTATCGAGAGCGCCCTTAAGAATATGGACCCGTCCGTGGAGACGGTCAATATAAACTCGTTCAATTATACCAACCCGATCCTGGAGAAGGTCATCAACAGGACCTATATGAGCGTGGTGCGCCGCACACCCGAACTCTGGGACTACCTGTATGATAATCCCAAGGTCGTCAAGAGAACACAGGGGCTGCGCGAGATGATACACCGTTTCAACACCGGCAAGCTCAAGGCGCTCCTGGACGAATTCCGGCCTGACGCGATCGTCTGTACCCAGGCCTTCCCGTGCGGCATGATAGCGGATTACAAAAAGAGCCTTAACCTCTCCGTCCCCCTTGTGGGTGTCCTGACGGACTTCGCCCCTCATTCATACTGGATATATAATAATGTCGACCGCTACGTCGTCCCCTCCGAAGAGACAGGAAAGAAGCTGGTAGATAACGGGATCGACCCGGGCAGGGTGGCCCCGTTCGGCATCCCGATCGATCCCAAATTCAGCTCGTCGCGCGCCACGAAAGACGAGATACGCAAGGCCATGTCGATCGACGGCGGAAAACCGTGCATACTTATAATGGGAGGGACTCAAGGGCTGGGCCCCATACGCGAGCTGGTCAAAAATCTGGACCGCTCGTCTCTCGACATCCAGGCCATAGTGGCTGCGGGGACGAACAAGAAGCTGTACCGGAGGCTCAAGAGGTGGGAGGGCGGCTTAAAAAAGAAGGTCATAATACTGCCGTTCGCTACAAATGTCGATGAGCTTATGGAGATATCGGACATCATAGTCACCAAGCCGGGCGGCATCACGACCGCTGAAGCCCTGGCCAAGGGGCTGCCGATGCTGATAGTCAACCCCCTCCCGGGCCAGGAGGCGATGAATACAAAGTATCTCCTGAGGAACGGGGTAGCTCTGAAGTCAGAGACCTCCTCCGAAGCCATAGTTCTCCTGGAAGAGCTCTACTACAACAGGGGGATATTGAACAGGATGCGCGAGAAGGCCCGGCGTCTTTCAAAGCCGGCAAGCTCTATAGATACGGCGCGTCTCATATTGGAGCTGATGAGATCATGATATTCTATGCTATATACAGGTTTGCAAGGTTCCTGGCCATGAATCTGCCGCTAGGTCTTTCATACGGCCTGGCATGCGTATTGGCCGATATAAAGCACCTGTTGTCGCGCAGGGACAGAAGGGCGGTCATAGAGAATCTGCGCGTGGTAACAGACGGTACCTGCGATGATGCCGGGTTGAATGAGATGACCCGCCAGGTTTTCAGGAATTTCGGAAAGTACCTTGTCGATTTTTTCCGGTTCGCTAAAGTCGACGATAACTATATACGTAAGTTCGTCAGGATAGATGGTCTGGCCAACCTCTCCGAGGCGCTATCCCGGGGGAAAGGGGTCATCCTCTTATCCGCGCATCTCGGCAGCTGGGAACTGGGCGGGTGTATCATATCTTCCATAGGATATCCCCTTAATGCCGTCGCGCTCACCCACCAGGACCGCATGGTGAACGATTTTTTCATGCGCCAGCGTATGCTGGGCAAGGTGCGCCCCATAGAGATAGGCCTCTCTCTCAGGGAATGTTACCGCGTCCTGAAAAAGAACGGGCTTGTGGCGCTCCTGGGCGACAGGGACTTCACTAAGAACGGCACGCCGGTCGCGTTCTTCGGAAAAAAGGCGCTCATTCCCAGAGGACCCTCCGTATTCGCCGCCAGGATAGGGTCGGCCATCGTCCCGACATTCATGATACGGGAAGAGGACGACACCTTCAGGCTCGTCTTCGAGACCCCGATCTATCCCGAATCGCGCGACGATGAGGGGGAGACGCTGATGATGCTCACCAGGAGATACCTTTCCGTGGTCGAGTCGTATATAAGGAGATTCCCGGTGCAGTGGTATGCCTTCAGGAGGATATGGGAATAACCATGCATGCCCTTTGCGCGCTGATACCGTCATATAACGAAGCCGCTACCATAGGCGGCATAGTCAGGAGACTGGGGAAGAGGGGCCTTGACGTATACGTGGTGGATGACGGTTCGGATGACGATACCGCCGGCATTGCTGGAAAAGAGGGCGCTGTGGTCATTCGGAATACCCGTAATCTAGGTAAAGGGGCATCCCTCAGGGAGGGGTTCAAACGGGTGCTGGAAGGCGACTACAGGATGGTGCTGGTCATGGACGGTGATGACCAGCATGACATAAACGACATCGCGCGCCTGATAAAGAGGATAAGGGAGACGGACGCGGGCATGGTAATAGGCAACAGGATGCACGACACATCGTCCATGCCCCTCATACGGATAGCGGTCAACAGGTTCATGTCATACGTAATATCTGTCGCCTCCGGCCAGAAAGTGCCTGATACGCAGTGCGGTTTCCGGCTCATAAGAAGGGATCTCCTTGAAGCGGTGACCCTGGAATCGTCAAAATATGAGATAGAATCAGAACTCATAATAAAGTCAGCCAAGAAAGGGTTCAAAATAGAATCGGCGCCTATCAAGACGGTCTACAATAACGAAAAGAGCGGCATAAACCCTATCATAGATACATTCAGGTTCATAGCATTCATGGCGAAGATCGTTTTTAAGAGATGACGGTTCTTATTTATGGACGACCTGCGTTTCGAAGAGATTCGGAAAAATATGGTCGGAGGACAGCTGGTATCGCGCGGCATATCCGGCCAGAAGGTGCTGCGGGCTTTTGAGAAGGTCCCGCGCCACGAATTCATTCCCGAAGAACTGAGACAGGATGCTTATAGCGACTACCCTCTCCCTATAGGGGAGGGTCAGACCATCTCCCAGCCGTATATGGTCGCCCTGATGACCGAGTGCCTGGGCCTTGCCGGAGGCGAACGCGTCCTCGAGGTCGGGACAGGGAGCGGATATCAGACTGCCATCCTTGCCGAGATAGCCGGAGAGGTCTATTCGGTCGAGCGCCTCGAGCGCCTTGCTCGGAGCGCCGGAGGGAACCTCAAGCGGCTGGGATATACGAATATCTCGATAAAGGTGGGGGACGGGACGCTGGGGTGGCCCGAACACGGCCCATATGACGGGATAATCGTGACTGCCGGGGCCCCGGGTATCCCTGAGGCGCTCCCGGCCCAGCTCAAAGAGAAGGGGCGGCTCGTCATACCGATCGGAGGAGGTCTCAGTCAGGTGCTTACCGTAGCCGAGAAGAGAGGAGCGACATTTTCCGCGCGGGAGGTATGCGGCTGCGCCTTCGTGCCGCTTATAGGTAAATATGGATGGGCGGAATGAGATGAAGCGGGGATATACGCACATATATACAGGCGGAGGCAAAGGAAAGACGACGGCCGGCATGGGGCTTGCGGTGAGGGCGGCCGTTTCCGGTCTGAGGGTCTGCGTCTTCCAGTTCCTCAAGAAGAGAGGTTCGTCGGCAGATAATACGCTCTCCTTGCCGCGCCTGAAGGTCGTCTGCTTCGATGAGGTGCATCCTATGTTCTGTAAAAGAGTTGGGGGTCGGGAGTCAGGAGTTTGGAGAAAATTAAAGAAAAAAATCGAAAAAGATTTTGAGAAGGCGAAAAAGATCGTCAATAGCAAACGGTACGATGTGGTGATGCTCGACGAAATATTGAACTGCGTCAGCGGAAAGTTTTTGGACGAGAAGAGACTTCTGGCGCTCATAAAGGCGAAGCCGCCCCGCCTGGAGCTGGTACTGACAGGACGCGGAGCGACGAAACGGCTCGTCGCGTCTTCAGATTACGTGACGCGCTTCAGCAAGATCAAGCATCCCTTCGACCGCGGGATCGCCGCGCGGAAGGGGATCGAGTATTAACCTTTTAGCAACGACCATTTAATGTCAAATGGCCAATCCCAAATGCCAAATTAATATCCAATTTCCAATTCCCAATTTGACATTGGAAATTAACGTGAAAATGCTTGACTTTATTTTTTTGCGAGTTAG
This sequence comes from Candidatus Omnitrophota bacterium, assembly GCA_041650805.1. Lineage (NCBI taxonomy): Bacteria > Pseudomonadati > Candidatus Omnitrophota > Candidatus Omnitrophota bacterium. Next base: position 27,838 of record JBAZKM010000001.1, read on the forward strand.
AATTAGGTATCTTTGACATATCGATCTATATAGGCGCCCGAAAGGGATTAAAAGGGAATTCCGCTAAACGGAAACGGTCCCGCCGCTGTAGAGGATGACGAAATTCCAGAAGAGCCATTGTCCCCGAAGGGGATGAGAAGGCAGGAAGAGTAGGACGATTCCTCAGTCAGAAGACCTACCTATATATTGAATGGTGTCGCAAGAACACCGCATATAAGGGTTTGTAGAACAGGGAACTGACCCCGTACCATATCATGGTGCGGGGTTTTTTTTATGAAAAGACGAAGGGAAAGAAGATGAAGCAGACGATCATTGTATTGCTTGTGGTCATCTCCATCGTATCCGCCGCGCGCGCGGATGACGGGGAAAAAGAGAGTATCGTAGGAAAGTTCATCGACGGGACGCTCGGCCCGCTGAGCGAGATATTCGCGCCGTACCAGCGGCTGGATACCATAGTGGTGACGCCTACACGTTATGAGGACCGGGAACTGGATGTGCCGAACACGATATCGATAATAGACGAGAAAGAGATCGCCGGGTCGCACGCGAAATACGTCCCGGACCTGTTGCGGAGCAGGGCGGGGATATCGACGGCCGACCTTCTCGGCAACGGAAAGTCGAATCGTATCGACATGCGCGGCTTCGGCGATACGGCGCTGCCGAACGTCCTGGTGCTGGTGGACGGCAGGCGCACCAACCAGATAGACCTGTCGGGCGCGGATTGGATACAGATAGATACGGACTCGATCGAGCGGATAGAGGTCGTCCGCGGGCCCCAGTCGGTATTGTACGGGGACAATGCCGCCGCAGGCGTGATCAACATAATAACGAAGAAGGGGGCCGGCAAGAGACCGGGCGCCGCGTTCAAGTATGATGCGGGGTCGTACCGATATTCTTCATACAAGGGGGACATCCACGGAGGGAGCGATTTTCTCGACTATTTCGCCTCCGCCGCCACCTCGTATAATAACGGGTACAGGATAAATAACCGGCTTGAGACGGTGGACTACAGCGGAAGCGTTACCATGAAGCCCTCCGAGGGGGTACGGCTCGGGCTTTCGTCCGGCTACCACAAGGACTGGTACGGCCTTCCGGGAGCGGTAAAGCCCTCCGACATAAACAGTATCGGGCGCAGAGGGAGCATCGCGCCGGAAAACAGCGCCAAGACAGAAGATTACTACATGATGGCCACGCCTGATGTCACGAAAGACATAGGGTTCGGTGAGATAAGGTTCTTCGGCGACATCCTCGCCAGGTCAAGGCGCAACAATGCGATATTCTATTCCTCGTTCGGCGACGTAGCGAACATCCACCACATCAAGACGTTCGGCCTCACCCCGAAGTTCGCATTCCTGGCGACGCTCTTCGATATCGATAACAGGGTGCTGGCAGGGCTCGACTATTACTCCTCGAGGGACGAGATAAACAGCGGCGTGCTATCCTCGATGGACAGCATGATCATAGACAAAGATACCGCGGGGGTCTATGTGACGGACACGCTCGAACTCCCGTTCTCGCTCATAGCCAACGCCGGCTTCAGGTCCGAGTGGGCCTACTACAAATTCAACCAGGAAGCGGTCCTCACGGGAAAGAGCGAGAAGAGACCTTTCGAATACGCCTATGATGCCGCGCTCACCTATAAATATAACGACAGGTCGTCGGTATATGCGCACTATTCGCGCTCGTTCAGGTTCCCCGTTACCGAAGAGTGGTACTCGTCACTATACGTGGACTACTTCTCGGGGCTGATAGCGGGCGGATTGAACCTCGCGCTCAAGCCGCAGGTGGCCCATACCTATGAGATAGGGATAAAGGAGAATTCGTCGAAATATCTCAGCATAAGCGCCGATTACAACATAATGGATATAAAGAACGAGATATATTACGACTCTGTGGCGAACCAGAACGCGGTCCACCACCATACCATACATCACGGCCTTGAGCTGGAGAGCGAATTCCGGATAATGAACGACCTGCGCTGTTTTTTCAATTATACATACCAGAAGGCGTTCTTTGTAGGGGAGGGGTTCGCGGGGAACGAGATACCGATGGTGCCTCGCCACAAGATATCTACGGGGCTCTCGTACACGTACAAGGACTGCGTAAAGGCGACATATGCGATAAACTATGTGGGCCCGCGGCGTTTCGCGAACGACCTCCAGAACAATATGCCGCGCCTTAAAGAGTATACTACGCACGATGTAAAATTGGCATATGAGAAGTGCGGTTTTGAGGTATATGCGGCCGTTCATAACCTGTTCGACGCCGAATATTCCGAGTACGGGGCGCTCGATTTTACGCTTACAAGGCCCGGTTACTTCCCATCGCCGCGCATGAACGCCACGGCAGGGGTACGGTACACATTCTGACGCGGCAGGCAACTTTTTTAAAATTCCTGTTGACAAAGAGGTGCGATTGGTGTATCTTGTATCCATAGTAAGTACCGGTATAAGGATAGAAGGTCTGGCCGTAAGGTGAGAATCGCTAACCTTGCGGCTTTTTTGCGTATCGGTATATGCTATAATCAATCAGGAAGGGGGGGAGTTCGTAGTGGCAAAAGGGAAAGTGAAATGGTTCTCAAACCAGAAGGGTTATGGGTTTATTACTCCTGAGTCAGGTAAGGATGTATTCGTACATCATACCGCAATCCAGGGTGAAGGCTATAAAACTTTAGAGGAAGGCCAGGAAGTGGAGTTCGAGATCAAACAGGGCCCTAAAGGCGAACAAGCTGTAAACGTAGTAAAAATATAACCTGAAGTGGCGGCCCGGCTTTATGCCGGGCCGTCAATATTTAATTATACGGTCGCAATCATATCAATATTGTGATATATTATAGGCATGCGGCGCGTAAGAGCCAAGAGCATATTTTTTCGGAAATGACCTCTCGGGCTCTTTTTTTGTGCCGATATCAACCGGAAAGAATATGCATAAGCGGGAGAACCGATGTTCAGAGAGAAGATAAAGGTATTCGACTGCACCATAAGGGACGGCGGGCTCATAAACAATCACGATTTTGACCTGAGGTTCGTCAGGGAGGTCTACAGGGCCCTCTCTGAGGCCGGTGTCGACTATATGGAGATAGGGTACAAAAACTCCAAAAGTCTCTTCTCGGCCAAGGAATACGGACGGTGGAAGTTCTGCGAAGATGAGGATATAAAGAAGGTCGTAGAGGGCGCGGAGTCGGATACCAAGATCTCCGTCATGGTCGATGTCGGGCGTGTCGACATAGAGGATGTCGGCCCGGCCAAGGACAGCCCCGTAGACATGATAAGGGTCGCCTCGTATGTAAAGGACATAGACAAGGCCATATTCCTGGTGAACCATTTTGCGGAAAAGGGGTACGAGACGACCGTCAATATCATGGCCATCTCCAGGGCCCTCGACAACGAGTTGAACGAGGCGCTCCACCAGCTGGAGGAGGAGAGCCGGGCCAAGGTGGTCTACATAGTGGACAGTTTCGGCGCCCTGTATCAGGAATCGATCGAATTTCTGGTCAAGAAATTCAAGGGTATACTGAAGACCAAAGAGGTGGGGATGCACGCTCACAATAACCAGCAGCTCGCCTTCGGCAATACGATCGAGGCGATCATACACGACGCAAATTACGTGGACGGCACCGTATACGGGCTGGGCAGGGCCGCCGGGAATTGCCCGCTTGAGCTCCTGATAGGATTCCTGAAGAACCCGAAATTCGACATACGCCCTATCCTGGACCTCATCTCAAAAGAGTTCATCCCCCTTAGGGATAAAATAGAGTGGGGCTACCTTATCCCGTACGCGATCACAGGCATACTCGATGAACACCCCAAGGCCGCCATGGAGCTGCGCAAGGGCCCCAGGAAAGATGACTACAGGGAGTTTTACGAAGGACTGGCGGGCACCGACCTTGATTAAGACCGCAAATACGGGATCATTCAAGCGGCTGCCCATAATGGGGATATTGCGCGGCATAGAGGTCGACTCCGTAGCGCCTGTAATAGAGGCTGTCGCGGGTGCGGGTCTGGAGACGATAGAAGTGACGATGAATACCGCGCGGGCATCCGCCGTAATAAGAAAGGCGGTGAAGGCGGCGGGTAAGCGTCTCGCCGTAGGCGCCGGTACCGTGCTCACCGTGCGGTCGCTTGAGGAGGCGCTGAACGCGGGCGCGACATTCATCGTTATGCCGGCTTTCATAGAAGATGTGGTGAAGAGGTGCGTCAAATTGAACATCCCGTCGTTCCCGGGGGCGCTCACGCCGCAGGAGATATATAACGCGTGGCGGGGAGGGGCCAGCATGGTGAAGGTATTCCCGTCAGGGTTTTTCGGCCCGTCTTATTTCAGGGAGATAAAAGGGCCTTTCGACGATATCAGGTTGCTGGCCTGCGGCGGTGTCACCAGCGCCAACCTCGCTGAATACTTTTCGGCCGGCGCCGATGCCGTGGCGTTCGGGTCCAGCGTATTCAGGAAGGAATTACTGCTGAAGAAGGAGTACGGGAAGATAGCCGAAGGTGTCAGGTCTTATATTTCGGCATACAGGGCTATGGAGCGCGCCGCCGGCAGATAAAGCAAAACACGGAAAGGTGACGGCATGAAGCGGAGCAAGGTAGAGTCGGACCAGGTCATAATATATAAGGACATGTCCAAAGAAGGCATAAAGCGGTCGTTCCAGACGGCGCGCGAGTACGCACTCGGGAAGGACCGTTATACCGCAACGCTGTACGATGATTTTGTAGCTACGGCGATCACCGTAAGGGACCGGCTCATCGAACGGTGGATCGCGACCCAGCAGCGGTACCATCACGAGAACCTAAAGCGCGTATATTATCTTTCCATGGAATTCCTGATAGGGCGTCTTCTCGAATCGAATGTCCTTCATCTCGGTCTGTGGGAAGAGACCAGAAAGGCCCTGGAGGAACTGGGCCTCGACCCGGAAGAGGTATTCGGCCAGGAGATGGACGCCGGGCTCGGTAACGCAGGGCTAGGCCGTCTTGCCGCATGCTTCCTCGATTCTATGGCGACCCTCGGCATACCGGCCAACGGATATGGTATAAGATATGAGTACGGAAGCTTCAACCAGAAGATCATAAACGGGAACCAGGTGGAATTTCCCGATGAGTGGCTCCGGCTGGGGAACCCCTGGGAATTCGCGCGGCCGGAATATACGGTGAAGATACGCTTCTACGGGCACACTCAGATGATGCATGACGATTCCGGGAAGCTCAGGGTCCGGTGGCTCGATACGGAAGATATCCTGGCGATGGCGTATGATATCCCTGTGCCGGGTTATAAGAACGATATCGTCAACACCCTGCGCCTCTGGTCAGCGCGCAGCACAGAGGAGTTCGACCTCGGGTATTTCAATGACGGGGATTATGAACGTGCCGTATACAGCAAGATGCTCTCAGAGAACATCTCCAAGGTGCTTTACCCGAACGATAATGTGAGCCAGGGGAGGGAGCTCCGCCTCAAACAGGAGTATTTCTTCACGGCCGCTTCGATAGCCGATATAATAAGGCGCTTCAAGGTGGAGAATTCGGACCTGAAGAGACTGCCCGATAAGGCGGTCATGCAACTTAACGACACGCATCCGGCCATCGCCATACCAGAACTTATGAGGATATTGATAGACGAGGAAGGCCTCGACTGGGATACTGCGTGGGAAGCGACGGAAAAGACGTTCGCCTACACAAACCACACGATAATGCCGGAGGCGCTGGAGTGCTGGCCGGTCGGCCTCTTCGAACAGATACTGCCGCGCCATCTGCAGATCATATACGAGATAAACCTCAGGTTCCTGAGGGAAGTGGCCAACAGGTTCCCGGGCGACAACGACCGGCTGAGAAGGATGTCGATAGTGGAAGAAGGGGACCCGAAGAGGATACGGATGGGCCATCTTGCCATAATCGGCTCAAACTCCATAAACGGCGTTTCCGAGCTCCACTCGGAGCTTTTGAAGACACAGCTATTCAGGGATTTTTACGACCTCTTTCCGGAAAAGTTCAACAATAAGACGAACGGTATCACGCAACGCCGGTGGCTGAAGAAGGCCAACCCCCGTCTTTCGCAGCTGGTCACAGAGACGGTGGGGGAGGGCTGGGTAAAGGACCTGCGCGGGCTGGAAAAACTCCTTCCGCATAAAGACGACGCCGCTTTTCGCGACAGGTGGTCTCATATAAAGGATGAGAATAAGAAGGACCTGGCCGAATATATACGCCACTCCGCAGGGGTATCGGTAGACCCTAAATCGTTATTCGATATCCAGGTGAAGCGGGTGCACGAGTATAAGCGGCAGCTCCTCTTCGCGTTCTATATACTCTCCCAGTACCTTGCCATCAAGAATAACCCCGGCAAGCACCCGCAGCCGCGCACTTACATATTCGGGGGTAAGGCCGCGCCGTCTTATTTCATGGCAAAGCTGATAATAAAATTTGTCAATAATGTCGCCAATGTCATCAACAGCGACAAGGGACTTCATGACAAGATGAAGGTCGTCTTCCTCGAAAATTACAGGGTGTCGCTCGCGGAGAAGATATTCCCGGCATGCGACCTTTCAGAGCAGATATCCACCGCCGGCACCGAGGCGTCCGGGACCGGCTGCATGAAGTTCATGGTGAACGGGGCCCTGACCATAGGTACGCTTGACGGGGCAAATATCGAAATTGCGAAGGAGGTCGGCGCCGAGAACATCTTCATATTCGGCCTTAAGGCGCAGGAGATCATAGAGATGAGGGCGCGCGGGTACAATCCCCGCGATCACGTGGATGGCTCCCCGCGGCTGAAGGAGATATTCGAGCTCATACAGTCGAACTTCCTTTCGCCCCTGGATTATGGGCTCTTTGACCCCATAATCGATTCCCTGCTCAATTCGGACCATTTCTTCGTCTGCGCCGATTTCGAAAGTTACTGTAATGCGCAGGATGCCGTATCGGCGCTGTACCATAACAGGGCCGAATGGGTCAAACGGTCGATAATAAACGTTGCGAGATCAGGCAAATTTTCCAGCGACCGCACGATCAAAGAGTACGCCAAAGATATATGGCGCGTCCCCGTGAAACATTGACCGGCTTTAAGAAGCCGCGGCCTCCAGCGCTGAACGCACCCTCTCTTTTATCGTCTCAAAATCCCTTTCTTCAAACCCCGAGGTAGCTACTGCGGGCAGGACGGTGATGCTGCAGGGCACTTTTGCGGTGAAACGCCAGTTTCCCTTCGGTATGGCATTCCCCGTACCGTTGATCCGGACGGGAAGTATGGGCACCTTCTCTCTCAGGGCAAGCTTGAACGCCCCATTCTGGAAATCTTTCATCTCGCCCGTCTCGCTCCTCGTCCCCTCGGGGAAGAAGATGACGGACATCCCGCGCCTGAGCCAGCCGGCCGCCTGGCGGTATACCGTTTTTATGCTGGAAAAATTCCCGCGGTCTATCCTGATGTGTTTTGCCAGGGATAGGTTCCAGCCCAAAAGCGGCACCCTGAAGAGGCTCTCCTTGGCGACCCATTTGAACTGCATCCTCGTCTTGTAGAACAATATGATGTCGGCGAGGCTCTGGTGGTTGGCCACTATAACATATGTCTTTGAATGGTCTATATTTTCGAGACCGCTCACCGTCACATCCCAGTAAGGGTTAAGTCTTATCACGGCATCGGCCCACCAGAAACACTGGGCATGGGCGACCTTGCGTTTTTTGTCAAAAGGGAAGAGTATGACGGTGAAGAATACCATCGTCAGGAAGAGGATGAACATCAGAAAGATCCCCACCCCCCAGACCACAAGAGACATCAGGGTCCTTTTCATATGGGAACATATATTAAGACATCCCCGTTTTCCTGTCAACAAATAACGCAAGATCCCGCGCCTGATAAAATTTTATGTCTAAAGGGCGGCGGATGTGTTAAAATGTTGATAATGTACGGAGGAACGGCATGAAAGATACGGTTTCGTTGCCCGGAAATATCGCAAAGGTGACGGGCGATTTCGTAGGGCGGCTGAAGGATATATACGGCGAAGATCTGGTATCGGCCGTATTATACGGGAGCGCTTCACGCGGTGAATTTTCTAAAGGCGCTTCGAATGTAAATATAGCCGTCGTCCTGCGCGATACCGGACCGGATAACCTGGCGAAGATGAGGGCCCTTACCGGCAGTTTCCGGTTCAGGACCTTCCGTCCCGTACTATTCACCGAAAGCTACCTGGCTCGCTCGCTCGATGTCTTCCCGATAGAATTCCTGGATATCAAAGAGAACGGCATAGTCCTGTACGGCAAAGACGTTTTCGGCAGTTGCGATATAGATACCACGAACCTGCGTTTCCAGTGTGAACACGAGTTGAAGGCGCTGCTCATACGGGCAAGGCGCATATATATGACGTATCGGGACGCGGGAGCGCTCAAAAAGGCGCTCTTCGGTCTCACTACATCGGCGCTGCATATATCGAGGAACCTGCTCCGCACAAAGGGGTATCTCCCGGGCGCGGGCAGGGCAGGGGTCCTTGATGGGATCAGCTGCCGGTTTAATGTAGATACGGGGCCGTTCTCCGCTATGTTTGATGCACGGGACGGGGTCGTGAGGATCCGGGCAGGGGAGGTCGATGCCCTATTCCGGCGTTTTTTGTCCTCATTGGAGTCGCTCACGGAAGCCGCGGACAGGTCCTGACGACCGATGAAAAGAACGGCACTTATATTCTCTATATGCGGACTGCTCGCATCGGTCCCGCTATACGGCCGGGAGATACCGGCGCCGCGCGGCTGGGTCAATGACTTCGCGAACGTCATCCCCGATGAGTACCGGCTGAAACTGGAGGCGGTCATAACGGAACTCGAAACGAAGAGTTCCGCGGAAGTTGCCGTCGTCACCATAGGATCGATAGCGCCGTACGATGAAAAGGCGTACGCGCGTATGCTCTTTGATGAATGGAAACCGGGGAAGAAGGGGAAGGATAACGGCGTCCTCGTGCTGGTAGCAGTTAAAGAGAGACGGTGGCGCATCGAAGTCGGGTACGGGCTGGAAGGCGCGCTGCCTGACTCGCTCTGTGGGGAGATAGGCCGTACGCGTATGGTCCCTTATTTTGGCCGCGGCGAATACGGTAAAGGGCTCTATTACGGCGTGTCGGCAATAGCTGAGGCGGTCGCAAAGGAGTACAACGTCCCGCTTGACGGGGTCGGCGGGGATATTATCCCGGCCGGCGACGGCCTGCCGCCTTTCCTGTATATCTTTGTTCCCATCTTCTTCTTCATATGGAACCTGCCGTGGCCGGTCCCGATCGGGCTTACCTTCACCCTCTTCTTTGCGGCCGTATTCTTCGGCATGTCCAGGATACTCGGCGTTCTGGTGATAGCCGCTTATCTTTCATCTATGCTCTTCAGGTACAGGTATTGGAAGCGCCTTCCGCCGGATGAGCGGAAGGGCTTCTTCGGACCTCAGACGTACGGAGGGACATTCTCCGGCACCGGCGGCGGGTTCGGCGGAGGAGGGTTCGGAGGCGGCGGGGGCGGGTTCGGCGGAGGAGGAGGCGGAGGAGGAGGCGCAGGCGGAGGATTTTAAAAAAGCGTAACGTCAAAGGAGGGATATAGATGAAGAATTTTCTGATAGGAGTTGCAATAGCGGCCGTTCTTCTGGCCGGGTCGTTCATACTAACCTACAATAATATAGTGTCGCTGCATGAGAATATCACGGCCAAATGGGCACAGGTCGAGAACCAGCTCCAGCGGCGTAACGACCTGATACCGAATCTCGTTAATACCGTCAAGGGGTATGCCGCGCACGAAAAGAGACTGTTCGAGGACGTGACGGAGGCCAGGAGCCGGTGGGCCGGCGCAGCCACTCTCGGCGATAAAGTAAACGCGGCGTCTCAGATGGATGCGGCCCTTGCCAGACTTCTTGTGGTAGTAGAAAATTATCCGACCCTTAAGGCCGACCAGACGTTCCTTAAGCTGATGGACGAGCTCGCCGGCACGGAGAACCGCATCGCCGTGGAGCGGATGCGTTATAACGAAGGGGTCAGGGATTATAATATAACCATACGCAAGTTCCCCGGGAACGTGGTAGCCGGTATATGCGGATATAAAAAAGAGACGGAATACTTTAAGGCCGAGGAGAAGGCCAGGGCGGTCCCGGAGGTAAAATTTTAATATGAACGGTCTCAAGGGCGCGGTGAGGTGTATCAAAAGGGCCAGGACGATAGCCGTAGCCGGACACGTAAATCCGGACGGCGACTCGATAGGCTCTCTCCTGTCCCTCGGATTGGGACTCGAAAAACTGGGAAAACGCGTCTATATGGTGAGCTCGGACGGCGTCCCGAAAAAATATGCCACGCTGCCCGGGGCGAGGCGCATCATCACCGATACCGACAGGAAGGTCGACCTGGCTATAGCCGTAGATTGCAGCAACAGAGAGATACTCGGGCGCGCGTTCCGCATCTTTGAACGGGCCGGTGAGATATTGGAGATAGACCATCACGACTTCAGGAGACCGTTTTGCGACGTCTGTTTCATCGAACCCAGGGCGGGGGCAGTAGGGGAGATGATATATATCCTCCTGAAGAAACTGCGCGCTCCCATCACGCCAAGCGTCGCACAGAGCCTGATGACATCGATAATCGTAGAGACCAGTTCTTTCCGGCTGCCCGGAGTGAGACCTTTCACATTTGAAGCGTGTAACGACCTGATCAGGAAAGGGGTCAACTTTTACAAGCTCGTAGATACCGTATTCTGGTCGATGAGCAGGGAATCGGTCATCCTCTCGGGGATATGCCTGGCCAGGTGTAAATTCATTAAGAGGGGAAAGGTGGTATGGTCTCATATAGGCATAAAAGATTTCAAAGCGGTGAGAGGGAAAGACGAAGACGTTGACGCAGTCGCTGACGACATGCGCGCCATAAAAGGGGTCGACATAGCCGTCCTTTTCAGAGAAAAAGACCGGGAGACCATCAGGGTCAGCCTGAGATCGAAGCACAGGATAAATATCGCAAAGATAGCCGAATACTACGGCGGGGGCGGCCACTTCGACGTTGCCGGCTGCAGCATACCTAATTCCGCGGCCGCCATCAACGACCTCCTTTCCCGCACAGCCGCCTTACCGTGACGAGATATGCCCATACTCATCGATGGCTGGAACCTGATACGGGACGATAAATCCGACATATCCGACGACGATTGCGACTCGATCGAGTCGGCAACGCACCTCATCATGTACCTCGCAGGTTTCCAGAAGAGACACAGGGACCCCATAACCGTCGTCTTTGACAGCTCGCGCGGATTTTTGGATATAGAACATACCAATACCGATACGCTATCTCTCGTTGCCGTAAAAGATGCGGACCGTTACATAAGATCGTACATAGAGAAGACACCGGAGAGGCAGAGGCCGGGTATGCGCGTAGTTTCGTCAGACAAGGCGATATACTATTATGTGCGGTCCCTCAATGCTGCCGCCGTCACGAGCGGGGAGTTCTGGGACAAACTCCGGAGTAGCAGACATAGGGCGTGATCCGTAGTCCTTGACAAAATGGCAGGGCGCTGTTACAATAAAGAAAATATGATATAGAAAGGGTGATAATAATGTCGAAAGTGAGCGTTGGCGAGCATGAACCTCTGGAGAGGGCTCTCAGGCGCTTCAAGAAGAAGATCGAGCGGGAGGGTATCTTAAAGGCCCTCAAAGCGCGAAAGCACTATGAAAAGCCCAGTGAGCGTAAGCGCCGAAAAAGAAAGATGACGTCATCAAAGTGGTAATAAAACGGCCGGCGTCTTTCTTATCAGGCTGGTTTATCCTATTTTCATCGGTCGTATGCCTCTCTTCTATGGCCGCCGGTGATGCGCCGCATGCGAAAATAGAGCTTCCTCAGGAGACCGTTTTCAGGAAAATTCTTGAAAACGGTCTCGTCATTTTAGCCAAAGAGGCGCCGCCATCCGACCTTATGGCGATCGATATAACGATACGGGCCGGGTCGGCCACGGAAGGCGAATACCTCGGATCAGGCATATCCCACCTTACCGAACACATGGTCTTCAAGGGGACCTCCTCAAAGGGGCAGGGTACCATAGAGCGTGAGATGAAGTCTTACGGCGGGTTCCTTAACGGCTCGGTTTCGCACGATATAACCGATTTTCATGTCACCGTCCCGATCGAGCATTTCGACCGGACCCTTGCGCTTTTGAAAGAGATGCTCTTGAATGCCGTCTTTGACAATACGGAGCTCGAGAAGGAAAAGTCGGTCATATCGAAAGAGATAAAGATGAACGAGGATGAGCCGCAGAGTGCGCTCGCGAAGGCGCTTTACAGGACGGCATACCTGCGCCATCCTTACCGTTTCCCGGTCATCGGCTATGAAGATAAGCTCGCGCGCCTCGACAGGGAGGACCTCATGCGTTATTACCAGCGTATGTATGTGCCCAACAGGATGGTCATAGCCGTCGCGGGCGGCGGCGCGGAAAAGGCAGCGGAGACGATAGAGAGGGAATTTAAAAATTTTCGCGCGCCGTATTACGGCGAACCCGTTGTGGCCGCAGAACCTCCGCAGATAGCGAAGCGGTTGCTTGACGCAAGGCGGCCGATGAACCTTTCGTACCTGGCCATGGGGTTCCATTCAACGGGAGTGCTCGATAGAGATATCTTTGCCATGGATGTGCTTGCGATCATGCTAGGGATAGGCGACTCTTCGCGGCTGAACGATACGCTGGTCAAGGAAAAGCAGCTCGCCTACTATGTGGGCGCCTGGAATTATGTATCGGAAGATCCCGGCCTCATGGTGGTCACGGCCATACTCGACGATAAGAAGATCGCCCCGGCCGAGTCGGAGATCCTTGCCGAGATACAGAAGGTCCGTGACGGCCTGCCGGACACAAAAGAGCTTGAGAGGGCAAAGCGTATCGTGCTGAGCGACTTCATATTCTCCCGGCAGACGCTGGAAGAGCAGGCCTCCGACATGAGCAAGAACGAGATATTGACAGGCGACTACGATTTCTCAAGGCGCTACGTTGCCGGCATCCAGTCCGTTACGGGAGAAGACGTCCGGAGGGTTGCCGGGAAGTATCTTAGAGAGGAGAATCTTACGACCATAAGGCTCCTTCCTGTCGCCCCCGGCCTCCTGAAGCCCGGATCTGCGCAGGCGGCCGGACGGGTTACGGGCAGGACGTCAAAGCATACGCTTCCGAACGGCCTCCGTCTCCTTCTCAGAGAGGACCCCAAGACGCCGACCGTTTCCGTAACGATAGCTTTTCTCGGAGGGTTGGCGGCCGAGACGGAGAAGACGAACGGCATATCCTCCATTACATCGGCGCTATTATTAAAAGGCACCCCCTCCAGGAAAGAGGCAGAGATAAAGGGGGCCATCGAGCGCCTGGGAGGAAATATAGATTCATTCAGCGGGATGGATAGTTTCGGGCTGACCCTGGAAGTGCTCAAAGGGGACCTCGATACGGCGCTCGATATCGTGAAGGATGCGCTCATCAACTCGGATTTCCCGGAAGAGGAGATAGCGAAGATGAAGCTCTTGACCCTGGCTTCCATAAAAGACGAGGACGGCGACATATTCGAACAGGGTGTACTGAGATCCAGGAAAGTACTTTTCGGTCCCCATCCTTATGGCATGAGATATAAAGGCGAAGAGACGACCGTCATGTCCCTGACAAGGGACGACATCGCCGGTTTCCGCCGGAAGTATTGCGTGCCCGCCAATATGGTCATTTCGGTATCCGGCGACATCGAGGAGAAGGCCGTTCTCGAAAGATTAAGATCCCTTTTCGGCGTCATGGACGGAGCGGCCGGGCCCGATATGCCGGGGCACACTGTAAAGCCGGCCTCCGCAAAGACCGTGACATACGCCATGCCCCGGGAAGAGAGCCTCGTCGTCATGGCATTCAATACGGTCGGTATAAAGGATAAAGATATCTACGCCTTCGAGGTGCTGGGTTCGATCGTCTCCGGCCACTCCGGACGGCTTTTCGAAGAGCTTCGCGACAAGAGATCGCTGGCGTACACCCTGGGATGCCTTCAAAGGCACGGGGCGCTTGCCGGCTACCTCCTGCTCTATGTAGCTACGGTAAAGGATAAGATAGCCGAGACGGAGAAGGCGCTTGCGCAGGAGTTGAAGACCCTGCGCGAAAAGGCGGTCAGCGACGAAGATCTCCTCTTTGCAAAACGTGAATTGATAGCATCCCGCAAGGGCCTCATGCAGACCAACGGCTTCCTTTCGCTTGAGTGCGCCCTGAACGAGCTATACGGCAACGGGTTCGAAGAAGTATATAATTACGAAAAGGGCATAGGGCTGGTCACCAAAGAGGATATAAAAAATGCCGCCGCGAGATATATGACCCCGGACGCCTGCGTCGAAGTGGTCATCGCGCCGGACGGGGTAAAATGATCTTCAGCCTCTCCACTTCATGGAATTCATTCCGCCACACCAGCGGCATAGACCTGATAAATGAGATAAGGTCGATCGGGTTCGACACGGTCGAGCTGAACTTCGCCCTGACCGAAGATATGGTGGACGACGTACGGTCTCTCAGGGATGAGGGGAAGATATCCGTTTCCAGCCTGCACAATATATGTCCGCTCCCCGCCGGGATCAGGCCGGAAGAGGCCTCGCCGGACTGCTATTCGCTTGCGTCGCCCGACGAAAAGGAACGCGCCCTTGCGGTCCGTGCGGCGAAGAATACGATAGACTGGGCCGGCCGTCTCGGCGCCGGGGCCGTGGTCCTGCATACCGGAAGGGTGGAGATGAAGGATAGGACCAGGGAACTTGCTTCGGCCGCGGGTGACGCTGTCCTGGAGAAAGAGATACGGGAAGCGATGGCCGGAGAGAGAGAGGAGAAGAAGGGCGGATACCTGGGTAATGTCATAAAGAGCCTCGAAGAGTTGATCCCTTACGCAAAGGGTCCCGGGGTGCGCCTCGGCGTAGAGAACCGCTACTACTACAGAGAGATACCTCTCTTCGACGAATTCGAGACGCTCTTCAAAAGGTTCAGAGTGGGGGACCTCTTTTACTGGCACGACGTCGGCCATGCCCAGGTCTTTGAGAACCTGGGGATCTTGCGGCACGAAGATCTGCTGAAGAAGTTCTCGGGCCGCTTGCTGGGGGTCCATCTCCATGATATAATTAGCCCTATAAGCGACCACCATGCGCCCGGCCGCGGCGAGATCGATTTCAGGATGATAGCGCCGTATATAAAGAGCGGCACAATAAAGGTGATAGAGGCGCACAGGCAGGCCTCGGCGGACGATATCCGCCGGAGCGTCCATTATCTGAAAGAGATGGGTATAGGAGACGGTCGATAGATGGCTGATAGCGTGCGAGATCCCGCAGTGGCCGGGCAATTTTACGCCGGCTCCCGCAACTCGCTTCTGAAAGAAGCAGGTTCGCTGATCGAAACGGGTGCGGAGAGGGAGGGCGCGATAGGGGCGGTCCTGCCCCATGCCGGTTACGTATATTCCGGCGCCGTCGCGGGTAGCGTCCTGTCTATCATGAAGCCAAGGACCACCTACATAATAATAGGGCCCAATCACACCGGGATGGGGGAACGTTTCAGCATGGCAGGCCACCGTCGATGGAAGACGCCTCTCGGGGACGTTGAGATCGACCGGGAGCTGTCGGAGGCGATACTCAAAAAGTGCGGTCTGATAAAGAGGGACGCGCTGGCGCACCTCCGCGAACATTCTATAGAGGTACAGCTTCCGCTACTTCAGTTATCGAATAAGGGGCCTTTCAGCATAGTCCCGATAGCGGCGTCGGGGGCGGATATAGATACTTACCGGCGGATAGGGACGGCGCTTGCGGCTTCGGTAAAAGAGGCCGGGCGTTCACGCGACGTAGCCGTTATAGCATCGAGCGATATGACGCATTACGAAGAACGGGATATCGCCGAGCGGAAGGATAAAGTCGCGATCGAGGCCATCCTTGCCCTCGACGAAGAGATGCTTGTCCGGTATGTGGAAGGATCCGATATAAGCATGTGCGGTTATATACCAGTTGCGATCATGCTGAGCGCGGTTAAAGAGCTGGGCGCGCGGGCCGCGCGCCTGGTCCGATACCAGACGAGCGGAGATGTCTCCGGCGACTACACATCGGTCGTCGGCTATGCCGGCATTCTCATAAAGTGACCGGCCTGTAGGGAAGGAGCGGATATGGGATGGTTCTTCGGAAGGGGCAAAAAGGTCGTCCTGGTCCTGGGAGGCGGTTCTGCGCGGGGCATCGCCCATATAGGCGTCCTGAAGGTGCTGGAGAGGGAGAAGATAAAGGTCGAGCGCGTAATAGGGACCAGCATGGGGGCGCTGGTGGGGGCCGCATACTGCGTCGGTGTCCCCATAGAGGTCATGGAGAAGAAGGCCTACGCGTTCACCCTCGGTAAGCTCCTGGACCCCACCATGCCTAAGATGGGTCTCCTGGCCGGGGCTAAACTGGAGGCGACCATAAATGACATCATAGGAGGCAAGGGGTTCGCCGATTGCACTATACCCCTCTCGGTGGTGGCCACGGATATCGAAAATAACGAGGAGGTAGTATACACTAGCGGCGACCTGCTGAAGATAGTAAGGGCCAGCTGTTCCTGGCCCGGCATCTTCAACCCGGTGAGGATCGACGGGCGCCTTCTTGTCGACGGCGGGATAAAGAACAGCGTCCCTACGAAGATAGCCAAGGCGCACAAGTTCGATTATATGATAGCCGTCGACGTGGGCTTCTGTGTAAAGATAGGCGCGATAGACAGCATATTCCAGATGATGCTTCAATCTTTCCAGATAATGGGACACGAGCTTAACGCATATCAGGCGAATGAAGCCGATGTCGTGATAAACGTCGACCTCGGCAATCTCGACCAGGCGGCGTTCGGCAGGGCCCGCGAGGCCGTTGAGAAAGGGATGCGGGCGGCCGAAGAGAAGGTAGGGACGATCAAACGCGACCTCTGGTTGTAACGGGCGGCCTGGATCGGATAAGGCAAGAAAGGAGTACGGTGTAATGGACGCGGATGCGATGAAGAAGAAGGTGGACGAATCATGGAAAGAGGCCGTCGATAAGGAGCGGAGCGCCTCTCAGGCCGCAGGACACGAAGAGGTGGAGGCGACGTTCGGCCTCTTCATCTCCAGTATTATGATGCAATGCCTGATAGCCCTCGGCGAGATAGAGAACCCCCTGACGAAGAAGAAAGACGAGAATATGCAGCAGGCGCGTTTTCTCATAGACACTCTGGGCATGATAAAGGAAAAGACGGCCAATAATCTCACGAAGGACGAGGCAGAGACACTCGAGGCGATGCTCTATGAGCTTCGGATGCGTTTCGTTAACAAGACGTCTTCATAAAAGGCAATTATAATGCTCACCATATATGCCGTCACGGTCCTCATATTAGGCGCGCTCGCGCTGGCCGTCTTCTATCTCATAGTCCGCACGCGCGACATCGGTGAAAATATAGCGAAGCTTAACGAGAAGCTCTTCCTGTCGGACGACATGCGCAAGCAGGCATCCGAGACGATAGCAAACCTCAACGAGAAGATGGGGAGCCTGAACCAGAAGGCCTCGCAGATACGGGATGTCATGACGGAAGTTACGAACCTGCGCAATCTCTTCATAATGCCGAAACGGGCGGGGGGAGCGGGTGAGCGGCTCCTCGAAAAGGCGCTCCGCGACGTCCTGCCGTCCGAGATGGTGCTGGCGCAGTACAGCCTGAGCCCGGGGCCCGTGGATTTCGTCGTTAAATTCCGCGATTACCTCGTCCCCATAGATTCTAAACTTTCGCTCGAGAACTTCAACCGTATGCTCGCGGCGACCGAAGAGCCGGCCAAAAAGACGTTCTGGAAGGCGTTCACGGGCGACGTTAAGCGGCGCATAGACGAGACGGCCAGGTATATACTGCCCGGCGAGAAGACCACCGACTTCGCCCTGATGTATATAGCGTCGGAGAGCGTCTACTATGAGGCCTTCGTCAAGGACACCAATTTCGGCGAGAACAATGTAGTCCTGGATTACGCCCTTAAGAAGAAGGTTTACCCGGTCTCGCCGCAGACGATCTACCCGTACCTGATGACGATACTCCAGGGTATGAAGGCGCTCAGGATAGAGGAGAATGCAAAGGAGATACTTGGCAAGGTGGGCGGGCTGCGCAACGATTTCGAGCGGTTCAAGGTCATATACGCCATCATCATCGACCACCTGAATAACGCCCGCAAGAAGCACGACAACGAAGCCCAGGGCGCCCTCACGAAGGTCGACCACCACATCTCCAGCCTCGAACAGAAGTCCAGATAACCCATTCCGCTTCATAAAATTTTTCGTCTTCTATCCGGTCCCCTCTCCGGTGGGGTATCTCCCGGGAACGTCACATTTTCCCCTGCGAGGAAAATGTGACTCCGGAAAATCGCTCGCTCCCCGCCTCCGCATTCAACATATCACTAGACCGGGTGCTTCGGCGGGTCCATGCCCGCTCGCGATTTTCACCCAGAATTTGTCATGGCAAATTCTGGATATTCGTCTGATGATACGATATCCAAATTTTGCCCTGTCAAAATTTGGATTCAGGTCCCGGTCGATACCCCACCATCGGGGGCCCCTTCGATGAGAGACGAAAAATTTTACCCAGTTCCATTCACCAGAGACGAAATTCTACTTTACTTAAAGACGCCTTTATGATAAATTAAAATCCTTATGAAGAAGGGGATTTTACTGACATTTGTGCGCGTTTTCGTATCCCTCGCCCTTATCATATTATTACTATATATTATGAGGGATAAGTACGCGGATATAGCCGCGCGCCTCAGGCGCACGGACCTTTCGCTATTCGCTCTCGCGATAGGCATATTCCTGGTGGCCGTCGTCACAGGGGCGTTCCGGCTGAAGCTTATAATAGAGGCCCAGGACCTTAGAGTGACTTTCGGCGAAACGCTGTCGCTGGCTTTCATAGGTTATTTCTTCAACAACTTTCTCCCTACGACGATAGGCGGAGACGTGGTCAAGGGCTACTACCTTTCGAAGAAGACGAACGAAAAGATGGGCTCGTACTCCGCGATATTCGTCGACAGGGTCATAGGCCTCTTCACCATGATATTCATGGCATTCTTTGCGTTACTCTTCGCCGGGAGCCAGTTTTCCGATAACAGGGTCAGGTACCTCATCTACCTGACCACCGCCATTTCTGTCACCGGTATCATATTCATAACGAGCAAAAGCTTTGCGCGTCTCTTTTCGTTCCTGCTTGTATTCATGAAGCCTTTCGAGGACAAGATACGCAGGGCCTATGAAGTCATACACCGGTACAAGCACAGGCGCCTTTTGATGTACCAGTCGTTCTTCATCTCCATAATAAGCCAGATATTCTTCTTTTTGAGCCTGGGCATGCTCGCCCTCAGCATCGGATCGAAGATAAGGATCATGGACCTCCTCTTGCGTATGCCGGTCATAAGCGCCCTGAGCCTCCTGCCGTCTATAAACGGTCTCGGCGTCCGGGAGAGCTCTACGGTGGTCTTCTTCGGGCCGCTGATAGGCAAGGAGAATGCTTTCGCCGTAAGCATCCTGTGGCTCCTCGTGCTCTTCATAGTGAGCGTGGCGGGGGGAATAGTCTATGCCACACATCCTCAGTTCAAGATAAAATGGAAAGAAGTGGAGGCTGCGGAATGAACAGGACGATCGATAAAGAACTCCTGAAGATACTGGCATGCCCTGTATGTAAATCCGGCGTGGTCCCGGAAGATGACCGTATCGCCTGCCGCAAGTGCGGGCGGATATATCGTATCGATAACGGTATACCCGTGATGCTGGCGGATGAGGCGACCCTTCGGGGCGGACAAAAAGGAGGAGACCTTTCATGAGAAAGATACTCGTGATACACGGCCCTAACCTTAACCTTCTCGGCAAGCGGGAGGTCGATGTATACGGCGAAGTTACGATAGACGAGATCAACGGGGACCTTATGAAGCTGGCGAAAGCCGGAAAGATTAAGTTGGAGATCGTTCAGTCGAACCATGAGGGCGAGATCGTGGAGCTGATAGGCACAGCCGGCGGAAAGTACGACGGCATACTCATAAATCCGGCGGCATACACGCATACGAGTGTAGCTATACGCGACGCGGTGAGCGCCGTGAATATACCGACCGTAGAAGTTCACCTTTCGAATATCTACGCGCGCGAAGAGTTCCGTCACACCTCGCTCATTGCCCCTGTGGCAAAGGGACAGGTATCGGGCTTCGGCAAGATGAGCTATATCCTGGGGCTCAAGGCGCTGGAAGCGCTCCTGGGGCGGGAAAAGTGAACTACAGGAAACGGATGCTCCGGCTCGGTGACGTCATGAAGAGGGCCCGTCTCGACGCCTTTCTTGTGACTGACGAGACGAACGTAAGTTATCTCACGGGGTTTCTCGGGCACGATTCTATGCTGCTCGTGACCGGGGGCTCCCGGTGCTTCATAACGGATTCAAGATACGCCGAGGAGGCAGAAGAGACCGTCAGCGGGTGCAAGGTCACGGTAGTGGAGCGCTCGACATACGAGACGATCGGTGAGATCGTCTCGCGGGAGCGCCTGAAGAAGGTCGGCTTCGAATCGTCGGACCTTCCCTATGCGGTAGCCAGGCGGCTGGCCTCTTCAATAAAGGGCGCGCATCTCGTGCCGTTAAAGGACGCGGTGGAGGATATCCGCTCTGTGAAGGACGCGGAGGAGATAGGCCTTATAAGACGGGCGGTCGCGGTGACGAAAGAGGTCATAGGGGAGGCCGTCAGGACGCTCAGGACGGGCATCTCCGAAGAGGCGGTGGCGGAAAAGGTCGAGATGGAATTCATAAAGCGGGGCGCCAGGTGCGCATTCGAACCGATAGTCGCATTCGGCCGTAATTCGTCAAAGCCGCACGCGCGCGCAACGGGCAAGGCGATAGGGAGGAACGGTCCGGTGATGGTAGACATCGGCTGTAAAAAAGACGGTTACTGCGCCGACATGACGAGGATGGTCTCCCTCGGCAGGGTAAAGGACCGGTTCAGGAGGATGCTCGATACGGTGAAACGCGCCCAGGAGAGGGCAATAGAGAAGATATCTCCCGGCACAAGGATAGCGGATGTCGATATGGCGGCTAGAGATTATATAAGAGGGGAAGGGTTCGGCGCCCATTTCGGCCATGCCCTGGGTCACGGCGTGGGGTTGGGAGTCCACGAGAAACCGTCGGTTTCACCGTTGAATTGCGAGATGCTGAAACCCGGCATGGTCTTTACGGTCGAACCGGCCGTATATATACCGGGGTTCGGCGGAGTCAGAATAGAAGATATGGTCCTGGTCACCGAAAAAGGGTCCGAGGTCCTGACGCAATAGAAGACACGGAGGAAGATAATGTATATAAAAGAGATCAAGGATATGATAAACCTTATGAACGAGAACGGCCTGACCGAGCTCGAGATAGAGAAGGAGGGGGTCAGGATACGGCTCAAGAAGGGTACAGCCGGCTATGAAAAGATCGTGGAGTCCGTGCCGCAGCATCCGCCGGCGCCTCTTCCGCAGGCGAAACCGGCAGAGAAGACCGAGAGCAGGAATACCGTTGATGTAAAGGCGCCCATGGTCGGCACCTTCTACCGCGCCCCGTCGCCCGAAGCGCCGCCTTACGTGAACATCGGCGATACCGTAGAACAGGGCCAGGTCATCTGCATAATCGAGGCGATGAAGCTCATGAACGAGATAAAGTCGGACGTCAAGGGCAAGCTGGTGGATATACAGGTCGAGAACGGCGAACCTGTGGAATTCGGCCAGGTACTTTTTGTAGTAGAACCTCTATAAGGATATACGCATGTTCTCAAAGATACTTATAGCGAACAGGGGGGAAGTGGCCCTCAGGATAATAAGGGCCTGCAAGGAGATGGGCATACGGACGGTGGCCGTCTACTCGGAACCGGACATCAAGTCGCTCCATGTCAAGTTCGCGGATGAGGCCATCTGTATAGGGAGCGCGGCAAGCGCCAACAGCTACCTGCACATACCGAGCATAATAAGCGCGGCCGAGATAACCGATGTCGAGGCGATCCATCCCGGCTACGGTTTTCTTGCCGAAGACGCGCATTTTGCGGAGATATGCGAGTCGTGCAAGATAAAATTCATAGGCCCGACGCCCCAGAACATACGTCTCATGGGAGACAAGATGACCGCGAAGGAGACGGTGAGGAAGGCTGGCCTGCCGGTGATCCCGGGGAGCCGCAGCGTGGTGAAGACGAAAGAAGAGGCGCTTAAGATAGCCAAGGAGATGCGCTATCCCGTGATAATAAAGGCGGCCGCGGGCGGGGGCGGCAAGGGCATGAGGGTCTGCCATAACGACGTGCGCCTGATCAGCGCCTTCCTGACGGCCCAGCGCGAGGCGGAGGCCGCTTTCGGCAACGCCGACGTTTATATAGAGAAGTACGTGGAGAGCCCGAGGCACATCGAGTTCCAGATACTAGGCGACCAGCACGGGCACATCATCCATCTCGGCGAACGGGATTGCACAATCCAGCGGCGGCACCAGAAGCTGATCGAAGAGACGCCGTCTCCCGTAATGGATTCCAAGCTCAGAAAGAAGATGAGCGAATGCGCCGTCAAGGGGGCCAAGTCGATAGGGTATGTGAACGCGGGGACGATCGAATTCCTCCTCGATAAAGATAATTCTTTCTATTTCATGGAGATGAATACCCGCATCCAGGTGGAGCACCCGGTGACCGAGGCGGTCACCGGCATAGACCTTGTGAAAGAGCAGTTGCGCATCTCAAGCGGAGAGAAGCTGCGTTACAAACAGGATGATATAGAGTTCCGCGGGAGCGCCATAGAGTGCCGGATAATGGCGGAGGACCCGGACAACGATTTCATGCCGTCGCCGGGGAAGATCGCCACGCTCAACATACCCGGAGGAAGGGGCATACGCGTGGACACTCACATATATACCGGCTACGAGATATCGCCTTATTACGATTCGATGATAGGCAAACTGATAGCCCACGGAAAGGACCGGTTCGAGGCGATAAAGATCTGCGAGCGCGCCCTGGACGAGTTCATCATAGAGCCGATAAAGACGACGATACCTTTCCACAAGAAGGTGATGAATAACCCCGCGTTCCTGCGCGGAAAATTTTCGACCGATTTCATAGAACGGCTTTTCGAAAAGAAGGAGTAGAGAATGGCACAGGATATATCTCAGAGGGACAGGACCACCGACCTGGGGGTCGTGCGTATCAATAACGACGTCCTGGCATCGATCGCCTCCATCGCCGCTACCGAGGTGAGGGGCGTCTACAGGATGGGCGGCGGGATAACGAGGACCATCTGCGACCTCTTCTTCAAGAAGACGTATACAAAAGGGGTGCGTGTCCACGTCAAAGAGAGCGAAGTGAGCCTTACCGTATCCATAATAGTTGAATACGGGGTCGACATCCCGCGTGTAGCCGACGAAGTGCAGGAGAAGGTGAAGGTCGTGGTCGAAAAGATGGCCGGGCTCGTCCTCTCCGAGGTCGATGTCATAGTGGAGGGTGTCCACGCCAAGGCGCCTGCAAAAGAGGCGGAAACTAAAAAATTCTGATGTCGAAAATTTCAGGAGGTTACCATGAGATTCATTAGCGGATTGACGCTCTTCTTCTATACGCTCGTCTTCTTCCTGCTGGGAGGCGTATTGATCTCGGTGTCGCTCAGGGTCATACCGGAAGACGCCGTCTCCGTGGCCCTGTCAACGGTATATGCGACTACCAACATACGGCTGGCGCTAGGCATAACCGGGCTGGCGCTGATATTCATCAGTTTGCTGGTGGTGCAGATAACCATGGGCAAGATCAAGCGGGAAAAGACGATAGCGTTCGAGAACCCGGACGGACAGGTGACGATATCGCTGACCGCTATAGAGGATTTCATAAAGAGGGCCATAAAACAGCTGCCGGAGGTCAAGGAGCTTAAGCCGAACGTGCGCGCGAGCAAAAAAGGTATATCCATAATAAACAGGGTGATACTCTTTTCCGACATAAATATACCGGAAACCACGGAAAAGATCCAGCATATCGTCAAGACGCGGGTACAGGATATGCTGGGCGTGGAAGAGCCTATCACGATACGCGTGCACGTGGTGAAGATAGTACATAAAGAGGACTCGAAGAAGGAAGCGCGAAAGGGCGAATTGTCGTCTCCTTTCAGGGGCAATATAGAGTACGGCGGCAGTTAACTGCCGAAATAAAAAAACAGGAGGTCATAGGCAATGGAGAGGATAGGTGTATTGACGGGCGGCGGCGACTGCCCAGGTTTAAACGCGGTCATAAGGGCCGTCGTCAGGAAGGCGACCCAGAATAATATAAAAGTTATCGGTATCAAGAACGGCTGGAAAGGCCTGATCTCAAATGATACCGTGGGGCTGGACATGGCCTCGGTATCGGGGATCCTGCCCAAGGGCGGGACCGTCCTGGGCACATCCCGGACCAACCCGTACAAGAATCCCGGCGATGTAGATAAGGCCATATCCGTCTATAAGAAACTTTCGCTCGACGCGCTGATCGCGATCGGCGGCGAGGACACCCTGGGCGTGGCCAACAAACTGATAAAGGAGAATAAAGGGCTCAATATAGTGGGCGTCCCGAAGACGATCGACAATGACCTCTCGGGCACGGACTACACCTTCGGGTTCGATACCGCGATCAATATAGCGACTGAAGCGATGGACCGGCTGCATACGACCGCCGAAAGCCATCACAGGATAATGGTGGTGGAGGTTATGGGCCGCCACGCGGGCTGGATAGCCATATATTCGGGCCTCGCCTCCGGCGCGGATGTCATACTCATCCCCGAGGTGCCCATAGACCTCGACGAGGTATGCGACATCCTCAAAAAACGCCACGCCAGGGGCAAGGGCTTCTCGATCATAGCGGTGGCGGAAGGCGCGAACTTCAAGACAGGCCAGGTCGTGACCAAAGAGGACAGGCTGGATGCCTTCGGTCATGTACGCCTGGGCGGCATAGGCGAGACACTGGCCGAAGAGGTGGAGAAGCGCACCAAATTTGAAACGCGCGTGACGGTCCTGGGCCACATACAGCGGGGCGGGACACCGAGCGCCTCCGACAGGGTGCTCGCCACACGGTTCGGCGTAAAAGCGATGGAGCTGGTGCTTGATAAGAAGTTCGGTTTCATGGCCAGCCTGTCTGGGAATGAGGTCACCGAGGTGCCGATAGAGAAAGCGGTCGGCACCCTCAAGACCGTAGACATGAAATTTTATGAGCTTGCCAAAACATTCTTCGGATGACAGGCATATATGAAAGACGAAATAAGACGTCTCATACAAGATAGTATAAAGGTCAAGGAGACCGTCGCCCGCGACGAGGCCGGGAATATAGAAAAGGCGGCACAGGCTATAGTCGCGGCCGTGAGGTCGGGCGGCAAGCTGCTCGTCTTCGGTAACGGCGGCAGCGCGGCCGATAGCCAGCACATAGCGGCGGAATTCGTGGGGAGGTTCAAGAAGGAGAGGAAGGCCATCGCCGCCATCGCGCTGACGACCAACACATCCGCTATGAGCGCCATCGCCAACGACTACGGTTACGACACCGTTTTCTCCAGGCAGGTGGAGGCGCTGGGCAGGCGCGGCGATGTCGCGCTCGGCATTTCGACGAGCGGGCGGTCGAAGAACGTCGTCGATGCCATAAATAAGGCCAAGGCGCTGGGGCTGGTCACGATCTCTCTCATTGGCGCAGGCGGAGGGATATTGGCAAAAGAGAGCGATATATCGATAACGGTAGATTCCACCGATACCCCGCGGATACAGGAATCCCATATCATGATAGGCCACATAATATGCGAGCTGGCCGAAAAGGAGCTCTGTAAGTAATCGATGAAGACCAAGATCTTGAGCCGGGCCCGCCTCGCAAAGATCATTTCGCGTTCACGGTCCGGAGGGAAGAAGGTCGTCTTTACGAACGGCTGTTTCGACATCCTGCATATCGGGCACGTCACGCTGCTTCAGAAAGCAAGATCCCTGGGCGATATACTGGTAGTGGGGCTGAACAGCGACCTTTCGGTCAAGGCCTTAAAAGGCGACTCCCGCCCGGTAAACAAGGTCAGGGAGAGGGCGGCTGTGCTGGCAGCTCTCGGATGCGTGGACTACGTTACGGTCTTCGGGGAACGCACCCCATACGGCCTGATAAAGCTTCTCAGGCCGGATGTCCTGGTGAAGGGCGGGGATTGGCGGATCAAAGATATAGTGGGCGGCGATATCGTAAAGGCATCGGGAGGCAGGGTCATAGCGATCCCTTTCGTAAAAGGATATTCGACCAGCTCTTTAATAAATAGGATAGCGTCCTTATGAAGAAGGCGGCATACCGCATACTCGATGCGAACCTCAACAGGTGCCGCGAGGGGTTGAGGGTCTGCGAAGAGATAGGGCGGTTCGTCATGAATTCAAAGACGCTTGCGTCAGAACTTAAGCGTGTGCGCCACTCGGTCGCCTCAGCGGCCCGCGGGCTTGGCCCGGGGAGCGCGTTCGCGCTTTCGCGCGATGCCGGAGGAGACGTGGGGCGGCTATCGCGCATAAAGAGCGAGAGGACACGGCATGGTTTTAGCGATATATTCGCTGCGAACCTCCAGAGGGTGAAGGAGTCGCTGAGGGTGCTGGAAGAGTTCGCAAAACTCATCGACGAGAAGAGTTCGCGCAGGTTTGAGGTCCTGAGGTTCAGGGTATATGAGATCGAAAAAAGATCTTTTAAAAGAGTCGCGGCTCTGCGTCATCTTAGATAGAGAGACGCTGAAGGGGAAGGACATTTTAAGGGTTGCGTACGAGGCGGCGCGCGGCGGGGCCGACATGCTGCAGCTGAGGGATAAGACGCCTCTTTCGCATGCCAATATAGATGTTGCCAGACGGCTCAAGAAGATAGCCGCCGGGTTTCGCATACCTTTCATCGTAAATGATAACGCCGCCGTGGCTCTGGCAAGCGGCGCGGATGGGCTTCACATCGGGCGCGGAGATATAAGCGTAAAGCTGGCAAGGCGGTTGATGGGCGCGGCCGCCATACTGGGCGTTTCGGCGCACACCTACGGCGAAGCGGCCCGGGCAAGTCACGATGGGGCGGACTATATCGGCGCGGGACCGGTCTTCAAAACGCCCATCAAGTCGGATATGCGACCCGAGGGGGTAGATGAGATAGTGAAGATGGAACGGTTGAAAGTGCCTGTATTCGCGATAGGCGGGATAGATGCCGGTAATACCCCCTGGCTGGCGGCGCGCGGCATAAGGCGCATAGCGGTGATACGCGCCGTCTGCGCGGCGCACGATGTGCGCGCTATGACAGAGCGGCTTAAAGAGGAGCTATCGTAACATGACACAACTGAAAGCCGCCAGGGCGGGGAAGATCACGGCAGAGATGAAATATGCCGCCAGGGCGGAAAAGACGGACCCGGAACTGCTCAGGCAGAGCGTAGCCGCGGGCCGGACCGTCATACCGAAGAACAGGTCCCGCCGCGTGCGGAAACCGTGCGCCATAGGCGAGCGCCTTACGACAAAAGTAAACGCAAATATAGGCACGTCCAAAGATTCTTCGGATATAGGCCGCGAGATCAGGAAGATGAGAGAGGCGATCGGACTGGGCGCAGACGCCGTGATGGACCTCTCTACCGGCCGCAGTATACGGGAGACCCGCAAGAGGATATTGGCCTCGTCCGAAGTCCCGGTGGGCACGGTCCCCATATATGAGATGGCGATAGAGGTCCTCCGGAAAGGCGGACGCATACAGGATATATCCTTAAAGGATATGCTGGCCGTGCTCGAAACCCAGGCGCGCGATGGGGTGGATTTCTTCACCATACACGCCGGCGTAACGAGGAAGGCGCTGGAGGCGCTGAAGTCCCAGCCCCGCATACTCGATATAGTGAGCAGGGGCGGCGCATTCCTGGCGAAATGGATACTGGCTAACGGCGAAGAGAACCCGTTCTATTCGCACTTCGACGATGTGCTGGACATTGCAGAGGCATACGACGTTACTCTGAGCCTTGGTGACGGGATGCGGCCGGGAAGCATACGGGACGCTACGGACAGCTCGCAGATAGCCGAGCTGGCAACGCTGGGCGAACTTCAGAGGCGCTCTTACGACCGCGGTGTCCAGGTCATGATCGAAGGGCCGGGCCACGTGCCGATACACGAGATAGAGGCCAATATCGTATTGGAGAAGAAGCTATGTAACGGCGCGCCGTTCTATGTATTGGGTCCGCTCGTGACAGATATAGCGCCCGGATACGACCATATAACCGCCGCTATAGGGGGCGCCGTGGCAGGCGCAGCCGGCGCCGATTTTCTCTGTTATGTAACACCCGCCGAACACCTGCGGCTTCCCACGATAGATGATGTAAGGGAAGGGGTAATAGCGACGAAGATAGCCGCGCATGCGGCAGATATCGCCAAGGGGATAGGCGGGGCTCTCGAACGGGATATCGGGATCTCGAAAGCCCGCCGGGCCAGGGACTGGAAGGGACAGTTCGCGCTCGCATTGGACAGCGTAAAACCCAGGGCCTACAGGCGGAGATCAAAACCTGCGACTAGCGATGTATGCACCATGTGCAGCGACTACTGTTCGATAAAGATATCCGAGGAATGTTTCAGGAGAGGGTCATGAGCATATTAGTCATCGGATCGGTAGCCATAGATTCGATCACCACGCCTTTCGGGAAGAATGACGAGGCGCTCGGGGGTTCCGCAACATACTTTTCTATAGCGGCGTCCTTTTTCGATAAGGTGGATATCGTCGCGGTCGTCGGGAAGGACTTTCCTTCGAGATACATAACTCTATTCAAGAACCGCAATATAGGCACAAGCGGCCTGGAGACCGTAAAGGGAAAGACATTCAGGTGGAGCGGCCGGTATGACTATGACCTCAACACTGCGATAACGCTGTCGACACATCTCAATGTCTTTAAGAACTTCAAACCGGACGTACCGCAGCCCCTCCGGAATTCCAAATACCTTTTCCTGGCCAATATAGATCCCGAACTCCAGTACGCCGTCCTGAAACAGGTCAGGTCGCCGCGGTTCGTCGCGTGTGACTCGATGAATTACTGGATATCGACCAAGAAGAGGGCGCTTGAACGTCTGCTGGGAAGCGTCGACGTCCTGCTCCTGAATGACGCAGAGGCGCGCCAGTTCAGCGGCGAGGCGAACCTTTTGAAGGCGGCGCAGCTTATCATATCTTTCGGCCCGAAGGCCGTGGTGATAAAGAAGGGAGAGCACGGCGTGCTTTATTGCTCCAAGAGCTCGCACTTCATCGCGCCGGCCTACCCGCTCGAATCGGTATATGATCCGACGGGGGCCGGGGATACGTTCGCCGGCGGCATGATGGGATACCTGAGCCGGGCATCTTCGATAAGCGAGGCCACCGTCAGGAAGGCCATCATATACGGGAGCATCCTCGCCTCGTTCGTCGTCGAGGACTTCAGCGTCAACCGGCTCCTCGAGCTGTCGATGCACGACATACGCAGGCGGTATGACCATTTTAAGAAGATCACGACATTCTGATGAAAAAGATCGATATATCATGCGGGTGTAACACAACGGCTAGTGTTCCAGCTTCCCAAGCTGGATACGAGGGTTCGACTCCCTTCACCCGCTCCATTGTCGCCGGCGCGGGCGGGGTCCTGATAATGAATGTGATGTTATTGTCGGGGTGCGCTACTACGCCCGGGACGCATACCTCCTCATACACTTCCGGCGGAAAGGTCTCCGGGGCGCCGGTATACCAGTCCGCCAGGCACCCGGAAATATCACGGACCCAGGCGAATATACCGGCAGTGTCACGCGGCCCGTTCTCCTGGCCCATAAAGGGGACCATAGCTTCATCTTTCGGGGAGAATGTCGACCACATAAAGAATAAAGGCCTCGACATACTTGCCCGTGCAGGGAGCGAGGTACGGGCCGCCCGGGCCGGAAAGGTCGTCTTCAAGGACGACAAATTCAAGGGATTCGGTAAGACGGTCATCATAGATCACGGTGACGGGTATCAGACCGTATACGCATATAATTCGCAGGTGCTTGTGAATATCGGCGACCCGATAGCACAGAATGATGTCATAGCGATGGTAGGGACGAGCGGCCGGGCCAAGGTGCCGTGCCTCCACTTCGAGATACGGAAGAACGGCGAGCCGCAGGACCCGTCAGGCCTCCTGCCGAAAGAGAGGATATAAGAATGTTCAGCGAACCTGCGGTAGGGGAACGGTTCTTCGGGCGGAAAGAGGTCCTTGAGATACTGAACAAGAGGGTCTCGGCCCTCAAGGACGGGTACCGTCAGAACGTGGCATTGACCGGCCAGTCGCTCTCGGGGAAATCATCGATACTGCACCACTTCCTGCACACCCTGAGGGAAGAGAATATCGTGCCCGTCTACGTCGAGGTCGTGAAAGAGCCGTTCGGGTCGTTCGCCAATAAATTCATCGCAACGCTGCTCTATAATACGCTCAGGGGTATGGGTGAGGATACCGGCATAGAATTCGACTCTATACTCGAAAAGGCAAAAGAGTCCCTGCCCAGGACGTATGCGGCGTCAAAACATATATTTTCCAATATAGAGCGCGCCAATTTCGACGAGGCATACGCGGCGCTTTTGGGCCTAACATCGGTGCTGAAGGACGAAACGCGGATGTCATGTCTTGTCATCTTCGACGAGTTCGATAACCTCGAGCACCTCGGCATCAAGAACCCTTTCCTCAATTTCGGCAAGGTGATAATGGTCCAGAAGGATACGATGTACATAGTCGCGAGCTCCAGGGGAGAGGCGATCAAGAAGATACTTTCGGAAAAGCTATCTCTCCTTTTCGGGAATTTCGAAGTAGTTACGGTCGCCGGCTTCAGCCGCGCCACGGCATACGACTTCATCGGATCGAAGACGGCCGGGTTCGACATCGACGATATATTGAAGGCGTTCATCCTGGCGTTCACCGGGGGCAACGCCTTTTATCTCGACAAGATCTTATTGCGGGCAAGGGAGAAGGCCGCCGAGCGTATGACGAACCACATAGACGAAGACGCGCTCGGCGCGGCTATACTGGAGCTTATATATGACTCCGGCGGCGTCATCCACCAGTACCTTATGAATTCCCTGCTCGAATTGCTCGATACGAAGAATAAGGATATGTACCTCGCCATACTCCTTTCGATAGCGAACGGACGCAATCGTCAGCTCGAGATCGCACGCTCCGTAAAGACGAAACGCGCCGACGCGGTGAAGCACCTTGCCCGGCTGTCGGAGCTGGGGCTCGTATCGAAATGCGGCGCCTTTTACGCCATAGACGACGTCATCCTCGAATTCTGGCTGAAGCATGTCTACCAGAGGAAACGCAATTTCCTGGTGGGCGGCGCCCTCGACAGGGCCGCCATATTCGCCAGCGACATAAGGGCATATCTTGCCGATTTCAGGAATGAGACCGACAAGAGCGACGCGGCATCGAAGGTAGCCGAGCTCTTTGACTCATTTTCCAATGACCTGGTCTGCCTCGATTCGAGATCGGCGCGGCTGCCGCATTTCACCAGAGTGGAGAAACGGTCTTTCGGCGAGAAGAGGCCTTTCGTCGCAGCATCGGTGCGCGGCAAATACTGGATCGCCCAGCCGTACGGGGACGTGGTGGGCGAGAACGATGTCATCGAGTTCATAAGGAACGCGAAGTCCCTAGGCTGCAAGATATCCAATAAATTGATAATACCTCTCGCGGGTATGGATGAAAATGCCAAGCTCCTGGCGAAAGAGCTGAAGATAGCAATATGGGACCTCGCCACCATAAATACCCTTTTGACCTTTTACGGGAAGAAGAGAATAGTGCTATTATGAACGATAACGCTTCGGGCGCCGGAGGCACAAAGAGGAACGGGAAAGGGATGACCCGGATACTCGTCCTGGCGGACACCCATATACCGCGTTCGGCCCACGACCTGCCGCATGAGATATATGATGTGTTGGATGATATAGACATGATATTCCATGCCGGCGACTTCGTCGAGAAAGAGATATACGAAAAACTGGCAAAATTAAAACCCTTGAAGGCCGTTTACGGCAATATGGACTCGCGCCAGGTCACGGAGAACCTGAACCAGAAGGAGATAGTGCAGGTCGGCAGGTTCAGGATCGGGCTCATACACGGTTACGGCGTCCCGCGCGATATAATAGATACTGTACGCGGAGAGTTCAGGGACGTGCACGCCATCGTCTTCGGCCATTCGCACGAGGCGATAAACATGACAAAGGAGGGGATCCTCTTCTTTAACCCGGGGAGCCCGACCGATAAGGTCTTTGCGGCGTACAATTCATACGGTATCCTTGAGGTAACGGATACGAAGATCGAGGGGAAGATCGTAAAATTATGAAAAATGAGATACCGGTCATAAAGGTGGAGGGGAAGACACTCCCGGAGGCGTGGGAGAAGGCCGTGCGGGCCACGTGGGATGAAGGACTTGAGATACGCACCGAATACGATAAACCGGGCGATCCCGAAAGCAGGGATTCGACGATGATCATGGTTGTGAAAGAACCGATGGCGGAACCGAGGATACACCGCTCTTTCCCGGGTGGCCTGGAGGACCTTGAGATATACAGGCAGGAGGTGGTGGACGGGATCCATGACCACTGGATAAAACCCGAGGAAGGGAAATGGACTTATACTTATCACCAGAGGATATGCTCTTTTCCTATCGAGGGCAGGAAGGTGAACCAGCTCGATTACATAATAAAGAAACTTGCATCGGCCCCGCATTCAAGGAGGGCGCAGGCGATCACCTGGAACCCCGGCATAGATCCCGAGACCGATGATCCGCCGTGTTTACAGCGTATATGGTGCCGTCTCATCGAACAGAGCGGGGAGGGGCGTTATGCCCTGGATATGAATACCCACTGGAGGTCCAGGGACGCCTACAAGGCAAGCTTCATGAATATATTTGCGCTGACCGACCTTCAACGGTCGATAGCGGAGGACATCTCAAGGTCGCTTAAGGCAGAGGTCAGGGTGGGCAGGTACGTCGACATAAGCGACAGCTTCCATATCTACGGGAGCTACGCGGCGGAATTCAGGAACTTCCTGAAGACGGCCGGCGAGAGGTCATTTGCCGACAAGACCTGGACCAGCGATTTCGCCAAACCGTTCTTCGAGGACGCCCGCCTTAAATTGAAGAACGAAACGTGAGGGGGAACGGATGAAAGAGCTCTGGGCACCGTGGAGAAGCAAATATATTTACGCCAGGAAACAGACGCGCTGCATATTCTGCGGCAACAGGACGCGATCGAAGAACGACAGGAAGAGATACATCGTAGCCAGGTCGGAACATTCTTTCGCGATGCTCAACCTCTACCCGTACAATAACGGCCACGTCATGGTCGCCCCATACAGGCACGTTAAGAGCATCGAGTATCTGTCCGGAGAAGAACTGACAGACGTCATGGGGCTCGTCCGTAAGGAGAAGATGCTTCTCGACAGGAAACTGAAACCCCACGGTTACAATATAGGCATGAATATAGGCAGGGTGGGCGGCGCAGGTTTCGACGGCCACGTACACATACATATCGTGCCGCGGTGGACGGGTGATACGAACTTCATGCCCGTGCTTTCCGGCACAAAAGTCGTGGCGGAGTCGCTCGACGTGTTGTACAAACTACTTACCGGGGCAGAATGCTGAAACGGAAAGACCTGGAAAAACGCGAGGATATCCTCGCCCCGTATGCCCAGAAGAGCCGGCTCTCGAAGGGCAGGTTCTACAGGGAACCGGAACACGACTACCGGACCGCCTATCAGCGCGACAGGGACCGCATCATCTATTCCACCGCATTCCGCCGCCTCGAATATAAGACCCAGGTATTCGTGAACCACGAAGGCGACTACTACAGGACGCGCCTCACGCATACGCTGGAGGTCGGCCAGATCGCCAAGTCGATCGCGCGCGCGCTCGGACTGAACGAGGACCTGGTGGAGGCGATAAGCTTCGCCCACGACCTCGGCCATACGCCGTTCGGCCATTCGGGGGAAGATGCCCTCCATGAGCTCATGCGCGATTACGGGGGTTTCGACCATAATACCCAGGGCCTCAGGGTGGTCGACCACCTCGAGGAACGTTATTCCGACTTCCCGGGGCTTAACCTCACATATGAAGTGAGGGAGGGGATCATCAAGCACTCTACGCCGTTCGACAGCCCGCGTCCGGCCATACCGTTCGAATCAAAAGGTTCTCCGATCCTCGAGATACAGGTGGTCGACATCGCGGATGAGATCGCCTACGACAACCATGACCTTGACGACGGGATCACGAGCGGACTGATAAAAGAGAAAGACCTCAGGAAGGTAAAACTATGGACGGAGAAGGACAGGGAGATAAAGCGCCGCTCTCCCCACATAAAGGATGAGGTCCGTAAGTATCAGGTGATACGCGCTATCATAAATGAGCAGGTCACCGACCTTTTGCGCCAGACCGAGCTCAATATAAAGAAGTTCAAGCTCCAGCGGCCGCAGGACACGGTCAGGATACCGGAACGTATCGTGACATTCTCCAAGACGATGCAGGGCCTTCGCGCGCCGATGCGGGAGTTCCTCATGGAAAATCTCTACCAGCATTACCGCGTGGTCAGGATGGCGAACAAGGCCTATCGTTTCATCGCCGACCTCTTCAATGTCTACCTCGATAAGGTCGAACAGCTGCCGCCGACGACCCAGGGCCGGCTCAAGAAAGAGGAGAAGCACCGCGTCGTCTGTGACTACATCGCCGGCATGACGGACCGCTACGCGCTCGATGAGTACAAGAAGTTCTTCGAGCCGTACGAGCGAGTGTAACGTTAATTTCAAATTTCCAATGTCAAATCCCAAATTAATTCCCGATGTCCAATGTCAAATTGGGAATTGGACATTAATTTGACATTTGGAATTGGTCATTTGACATTAACATATCTTTATCCGCTGTTATCTAAGGAAGGGGCTTAATAATGAACCCGACAATCGAGATGATACTGGGGAGGAGGGCGGTGAGGGCGTATGAGGCGAAGCCAATACCGAGAGACGTTATGGAGGAGATAATAAGGGCGGGGAATGCGGCGCCGAGCGGATGCAATGCCCAGGCCTGGAGGTTCGTCGCGGTCGAGGACGCCGAATCCCGGGAACGGCTTGCCGCGCTTGCCCTCCCGCGGTACAAGAAATGGATGGCCGGCGCGTCCGACGGGTTAAAAGAGATGCGCGAGGAGATCGACTCTGTCGTGAAAGACCCCGTATACTACTCGGCGCCTTCCATCGTCTTTGTGATAGGGAGCGGCATGACAGCCGATCTCGACAGCCCTATGGTCTGCCAGAATATGATGCTTGCCGCCAGGTCGTTGGGGGTGGGCAGCTGCTGGGTATACTTCGGGCAACTGGTCCTTGACGACAAAGACGTCAGGGCTGCCCTGGAGTTAAGGGAGGACGAGAAGGTATACGGGCCGATACTGTTCGGATATCCCAAGGACGGCTTCCCCGATTCCCCTCCGAAGAAAGAAGCGACGGTGAAATGGATATAGCTGACCGGAACAGGGAATATCTTCCGTTAATTTCCAATGTCCAATGTCAAATTCCAAATTAATTCCCAATAACCGATTTCAAATCAGGAGGCGGAGATGAAACGGCTTTTTCTTTCCGATACGGACCGTAAGATAGGCGGGGTCTGCGGAGGGCTGGGGGAGTTTTTCGATAAAGACCCGACCATCTTCAGGATCCTATTTGTCATCATAAGCATGCTGTGGGGGTTCGGGATCATCGTATATCTCATAATGTGGCTTATCATCCCGAGGAAGCCGAAGGGTGCGTCTCCGGAAAAATAGGTAGTAGAAAAAAATAAAATAGGGATGAGATGATAAAGGCGAAGGCGGGGAAGTTAGCGGCTGAGGCGGCTTACCAGAAAAATTCTATTGTCAGCCGCGAGATCATCAATAAGAAGACGGGGACCGTTACCGTCTTCGCGTTCGATAAGGACGAAGGGCTGAGCGAACACACGGCGCCTTTCGATGCGCTTATTTATATACTGGACGGCGAGGCGAGGGTTTTCATCTCCGGCAGGGCGCATCGGGTAAAGAAGGACGAGGCGATCATAATGCCGGCAAATAGACCCCATTCCCTGAAGGCGCTGAAAAGATTCAAGATGCTCTTGATCATGATAAGATCGTAGGAATGCGCTAGGAGAAGAGACAATATGCAGATCTTTGGTATAGTAAGCACGCTTTTGTTCACACTTTGTTTCATCCGGTCTTCTCCTGTCCTTTGTTACATTTACGCTGATCGTTTATTACAGAAAATGATAAAGACAAGGACATCTTTTTCATGAAGATATCATTCGATAACCATCGGATCTCCGCCGGACCTCTCAATATTTTACAACACATATATTATGCTCCTAACCATTACGGTCTTTCTGTAAGACAGACCACCGGGATGCATCAGGACTACTGGTCCAAGGAGTTGCCGAAGCTTTTAAAAAATGCAAAAGATAGAAGCGATTTACTGAATCGGCTCATCAAAGAACTTGAGCATTTAGGCGCAAGAGCCGAAGAGCGCCGGGCCAGACAACGGGAACAGATCCACGGAGGGAAATGGGCTGAAAAAGAGATAGTGCTAAATGCGGAGCTCCTGGCCGTGCTTTCGGCCCTGCCCGATACCTTGCTCGGAAGTTTTTTTACGCGCCTTACCGGAGCGCGCGACTTCCCGAAAAGATGCCGGGTTGTAGATCTTAAGCTTAAAAAAGAGCGCGATGGCGAAGATACGGATTTTGTAGAACCGGATCTACTTATATTGGGCGAAGACACCTTGCTCATGATAGAGATAAAGAGTCGCGGCGGGAAGACAAGCTCCCGCAGTTATCCTCCCTTGCAGCTTCTCAATTATATGAGGCTTATAATAGAGTGCCGCAAGACGGAAGATGATAAGCTGCCTTCCAGGTTTGGGCACCTTATACTGATGCCGTCATTGGACCTGAAGTGGTTGGAGCAGCATGAGAAATGGGTCATGGGGATCGACAAAGACAATGAGAGGAAACTTCGGGTAAATGCGAATGCGTCTCTTGTATTCGGTGATACATATGTGAAGAAGCATAGAGGTGAATTTTATAATACCTTGAAAAGCACACCCATTTATTACCGATCGTGGGACGAGCTTGCCGATGCATTTCAACAGGAAATACAAGCTGCCACAAAGGACCCTTATCATAAACATTGGGAAAGGGTAGGGGCAGAATTACTGGAGATGGCAAATAAAGCCGGTATGTATAAGCAGTAAAGTGACTGTTCCTAATATGAGATGAACCTTATCCTTCTCTCCAAAGACGACTTTATCGATCCCGGCAGGCGCGTCCGCCTTACGGGGAGGCGCCACAAGCATATCCGCGAAATACTTAAATCATCGATCGGTGACGAACTTTGTGTGGGCCTCCTGGGTGACAGGATAGGCAAGGGGCGAGTTCTCGCGATCGACGATAAGGCGGTCGAGATGGAGATATCCCTCGAGACCGACCCGCCCCGGCCGGTACCTATCACCCTCGTCCTCGCCCTGCCGCGGCCCATCGTCTTAAAAAGAGTCCTCAGCCACGTGACGGCCCTCGGCATAAAGAAGATAATACTCATACAGACAGAGAGGGTAGAGAAGAGCTACTGGAATAGCCCGGCACTCAAGGAAGAGAGCATACGGACGCAACTTATGCTCGGGCTTGAACAGGCCAAAGATACTATCATGCCTGAAGTCCTATGCCGTACGAAGTTCAAGCCGTTCGCCGAAGACGAACTTCCCAGCCTGATAAGAGGTACGCGCGCCTTCCTTGCCGATCCCGAGGCAGAGGAGGCGGCCCCCTGCGGAAATGCGACCCCCGCCACCCTTGTGATAGGTACGGAAGGCGGCTTCCTGCCTAATGAAGCCGCGCTCCTTAAGAGAGCCGGATGCGAAAGCGTCCGTTTCGGCAAACGCATCCTGCGCGTAGAGACGGCCGTAATAGCGGCCATAGCGCGCCTGGCGCCTTGACCCTTTAAACTATTGACAACTCGCGCGACGAGGATTATAATCAGGGTCAATGGCAGAAGAGATCAAGGAAGGAGAATACAGGCAGGAGCTGTTCGAGCGGCTCAAGAAGAGCATCAGCCTGAAGAAGGAAGAGGAGTGCTTCGGCGTCTGTATAAAGCCTGCCCTCTGGTGGATCATCGACAGGCCGCACCCCAAAGAGATCGACCTCGAGCGCGCCATCTACCCCAATTGCCCCCACCTGAAGAAGTCGAGATCCTCCAGGAGGAAACGCTGTCTCGGCGACCTCGCCTCGGCCGTAAAGAACGCCACATCGACGAAGGCGGTGGCCAAGTTCGAGTGCGGGGAGGGGCTTCACGGGTTCGTATATCCCATCTTCCAGGGTGAAAAGCTTTACGGCTACATAGGCGCCTGCTATGCGAAAAGGGAGATCTCTCCCTCTATCCTCAATATCTTTGCCGCCTTCACCGATACGATCATAAAAGAGATACAGAAAGAGCTCGAGCTCTCCAAACTATACGAAACGATACGCCCGCGCGCGATAGCGCTGTCGACCGTCCACACCGTGCACCGGCTCATAAGCTCGACTCTCGACCTGAACGAGCTCCTCCCGCGCATAGCGCGGCTCTCCCTGCAGATAATGCGCGCGAACCGCTGTTCCATAAAACTTGTCGACTCTACCAGGCGGGTCCTCCTCCCGAAGGTGACCATAGACCTCAGGAAGAAGACGACGAAACTTAAGAAGGTCAGGGTCGGCCGGTACGCCCCCGGCAAGGCGGTGAAGTTCGGCAGGCCCATCCGCGGAGCTAATTACATATCGGTACCTCTCATCGACGAGGATGTCATAGGTGTAGTCACGCTATACGACAAGATCGACACAAAGCCGTTCTCGGCCTTCGACCAGGAGATAATGGCGACCCTTGCCGAGCAGGCGGTAATAGCCATAAAGAACGCGCAATTATATAAAGAGCAGGAGAAGCTCACCATGGGCAGCATACGGTCGCTCGCGACGATCCTCGATTCGCGCGCGCCCGGCACCTTCGTGCCCCGCGCGTCGTTCCTGAAGATCGTCATCGCCATGGGGCAGGAGCTCCGGATGGATAACGGCGAGCTGAAGAGCCTGGAATACGCCGCCCTGCTGCACGATGCCGGCCAGATAGCCCTCCCCGACGAGGTCCTCTCCAAACCGGACAAGCTCACAGGCGCCGAATACGACATGGTCAAGGCGCACCCGGCGCACAGTGTCGAGATCATACGCCACATGAAGGCCCTCAAGACCGTCATACCCATCATACTCTACCATCACGAAAATTACGACGGCTCGGGATATCCGAAACACCTGAAGAAGGAACAGATACCTCTCGGCGCGAGGATAATGGCCATCATAGACGCCTT
Source organism: Candidatus Omnitrophota bacterium (assembly GCA_041650805.1). Taxonomy (NCBI): domain Bacteria; kingdom Pseudomonadati; phylum Candidatus Omnitrophota; species Candidatus Omnitrophota bacterium. Next base: position 67,118 of record JBAZKM010000001.1, read on the forward strand.
TGAGGCGATGATAACGAAGAGGCCTTACCGGGAGCCGAAGAGCATAGATGCGGCGATAGAAGAGATAAGGCACAACGCCGGGACGCAGTTCGACCCGAAGATCGTGGACCTCTTCCTTAAGGTGATGAAACGGAGGGATATAAGGCAGACGCTGGAAAGGGAGCTATATGAAAAAAATAGATGATCTCGCAAAATCCGATATTCATATGAAGATACTGGCTTTCTTTCACGAGAATCAGGCCTCGATAGACACCCCGCGCGGCGTCGCCACCTGGATCAGGGAGGACAGGGCCAAGGTCAAACGGGCCCTCGAAGACCTCGTATCGCTCAAGGTCCTGGTCGCCCATAGGGCCACTTCGACTACCGGGTACGGGTATACGAGCTCGAATACGATAATATCCAAGGTCGGGCGCCTCCTCGGGAAGAGGAAGACATCCTGAAGACATAGCTCTCCGAAGGACCCGCCATCCGATCAACCATATGAAAGATTATACAAGAGCGTATGATGAATTGAACGACCGGCAGAAGCTGGCCGTGGACACGGTCGACGGCCCGGTCCTCGTGCTCGCAGGTCCGGGCACGGGGAAGACACAGCTCCTGTCGATACGCGCGGCCGCCATTCTCAAAAAGAGGAAAGCGGCGCCGGAGAATATCCTGGTAGTCACGTACACGAACTCCGCGGCGAAGGCGATGAAAGAGCGCCTGGCCTCCGTAATAGGGGAAGAGGGCTACAATATAGAGGTCGGGACGTTCCACGCGTTCGCCAATTCCATCATACAGGACTCGGAAGAGGCCGCAAATTACACCGGCGACAAGATACAGATGAGCGAGATAGAGCAGGTCCGCGCCGTCGAGTATGCCCTCGACCACGCTAAAGGCGTTGACGAGATACGCCCATTCCGCGCCCCGTACATGTACACCGGCGAGGTCCTGCAGAAGATAGGGGAGCTGAAGAGGGACGGCATCACGCCCGGCGGATTCGCGGCATATATGAAGAGGAAGTCCGCCGGCGGCACCGCGGCCATGGACGAGAAGTACGTAAAGCGGCTCCATGCCTTCGGCAGGGTCTACGCCATGTACGAGGACCTGAAGAGCGGAACGAACAAGGATGTATTCGATGAGCGCGGACGGTATGATTTTGACGACATGATCCTCTTTGCCACGGAGGCGCTTAAAAAGGAGGAGGGGCTTCGCGAACGGTACCGGTCGCTCTACCGTTATGTGATGGTCGATGAGTACCAGGACACTAACGGCGCCCAGATGGACCTCCTGTTCACGCTGCTCGATTATAAGGACCCTAACCTCTGCTGCGTCGGTGATGATGACCAATCGATATACCGTTTCCAGGGCGCGAGTATCGCAAACTTCAAACTGCTCCATGACCGGTTCCGCGGCATCAGGGAGATACATTTAAAGGACAATTACCGCTCGGCCCAGGAATTGATCAAGATCTCCGACAGCATAATCCGCCTGATACCGGCCGAAGAGCGGGTGACGGAGAAGTCGCTCGCGGCGGTGCGGAGTTACGCGGGTAAAGAGATAGAGTTCAGGGAATTCACCACGGAGAGCGAAGAGCTCGTATATATCATCGACAAGATACGCGAGCTCAGGGAGAAGATAGAGCGCGACAGGTCCATACCGGAGGAGGAGCGTTCGCATCCGTACAACAACATCGCGATCCTCGTGAGGAAGCGCAAGAACATACTTACCGTGATAGACGCGCTCCTGGGCGCAGGCATCCCTTATGCCACGGACGGCAAAGAGGATATAAGCGGGGAGAAGCGCGTAAGGCAGCTTCTCGATATCCTGGAGCTGGCCTCGGCCGACCCGTCCAATATCGAAACTAAAGACCTGGACCTGTACAGGGTCCTCATCGCCGATTATTTTGAGATACCGCACGCGGACCTGCTGAGGTTCATAGGACACGTGAACGCCGGGAAAGCAAAAGACCGCACCGTCTCGATACTCTCCGCCTTTCTGGAATATCCTTTCGGCGCGAAAGACGAGATCAGGTTCACGGACCCGAAGAAGATGATCTTCGCCCGGGAGGCCGTGAAACGCCTGCTCGGCGATGCCCGCTCAAGGCCGGTCCACGAGATACTGCTCTCTTTCATAAAAGACGCCGGGATATTCAGGTTCATACTGGAGAAATACGCCGACAACGGTGTCATGAAGATCCGGGAGCTTAGGGCGCTCAGCTCTTTCATAAATATGGTCAAGAGGTCGGACCTCGCAAACCCCGGCGTACGGCTGGACGATTTCATGTCCGAGCTGAAGACGCGCAAGGACCATGGGATGCCGATACAGGGGTCGCTCGTCACCATGACGCAGGACGGGGTCAGGGTATTCACCGCGCACGGCTCTAAAGGGCAGGAGTTCCGTTCGGTCATAATACCCTTCTGCATACACGATAAGAACTGGCCCATCAGGCAGCCCGTAGAAAAGATACCCCTGCCGGCGGGGCTCTTCCGGGCCAGAGAGAAGGCGAAGGACAAGGATCTCCTTAAGAAACTTTTCCTCTACGATGAGACACGCCTCTTTTACGTCGCCATAACGAGGGCAAGATCCAACCTCATATTCACCTCGAGCCCGGCCGAGGGGTCCGTATCGAGCCCCTACGTCACCCACCTGGACATAGCATCGGCATATCCGGACATCCTCCCGGAAGAGGAGGTCATGGCCAGGTCCCTCTCGGTGACCGACCTTGAGGACCCGTTCATCGGAACGGAGGCGGTATTGAAAGATATGATATCCAATATGACCCTGAACCCCACGCGCCTGAATAATTACATACGATGCAGGCGGAAATTCCTCTACACGGATGTGCTCAAGCTCCCCGGGACCAAAAAGAAGAGCCTGGTATTCGGTAACTGCGTGCACAAGGGGCTCGAGGAGACGTATGCGCAGTACATGAAGACCGGACGTTTCCCGCCGTTCAATTTTTTCTTCACGGTATTCAGGCGCGAGCTGAAATTCCAGGGCGTAGATAAGGCCATAGAGCTGCACTGCCTGGGCGAGGGGCAGATAGACAAATTGAAGGGATGGTTCGCCATCGCCTCGCGAAACCCGGTCATGCCCATCGGGCTTGAACGGAAGCTGGCGGTGACTGTGGGCGACGGCATCATCTTCACCGGAAAGTACGACAGGATGGAGTGGGAGGACGAAGCCGGGCGTCTGGTGAGAATAGTCGATTACAAGACGGGGAAGCCGGACGACCACCTCAAGTCGCTCGAGAACGGCGAGGACCTCGCCAGTGACGCGTGCGAAGGGTACCTCCGCCAGCTCGTCGCGTACCGTATGCTTTTCGAGAAGGATAAAAAGGAGTCCGGGCCCATGCGCGCAAGGGCGGGTGTGCTGGTATTCATCGAGCCCATAAACGCGGACATGCGACGTCTCGGATACAAAAAGGGCGATTATGTATCGAAACGCATCGAGATAACGGACGAGATGGTCGCGCGGCTGGAAGAGGTGATAAAAGAGGTGTGGGCGAATATAAAAGACCTGCAGTTCGAGAAGCTGAAAGAACGCGACGAGAAGAAGTGCGGGAATTGCGATTTTGACACGGTATGCTGGAGGTAGGAACGGGTATGGGTAAAAGAACGCGTTACATAGCCGCCGCGGCCGTCTTGGCGCTCGCGGCGGTATTATATATATTCGCGGCCGATATCATGGTCCGCGCCTTCGCGGCGGCCAACGGTCTCGACATCGCATACAAGGACGCCGGGAACGTATGGTTCACAAGATTCGTCTTCGCCGACCTGAGGGTCGCGGAGAGGAAGAGCGGTGTCGGTTTCTCCGCAGAGGCCGCGGATATCAGGATACGGTTGAGAAAGGGATCGATCTCGGCAGACTTCAACTTTCGCGGCGTGCGGCTGATACGGGAGAAGGGGGCAAGGGAAAGTTCGTACGACAGTATTGACGGGCTGGTGGCCTCTCCGTTCGCGTCCAGCTGGAAGTACGAGACGATCTCCGGCACCGCTGAACGGAGAGAGGACGGGCTCATCCTGAAAGATGTGCGGGCCGTAAGCGACGATATAAGGCTCTCCGTCAACGGCGCATTACATAAAGATGCCACCGTGGACGCCGATATCATGATATATTTTTCCCCGAATATCACCCGCAAGGTCCCCGAAGAGCTCACAAAAGTCGTCCTGACCGATGAGCCTGAGGGCTGGAAGAGTATATCGGTAAAACTTAACGGTAATTACCTGGCCCCATCGATCCAGCTCTCGAGCAAACTGTTCCGGCTCAACATCCGCAGCGTCTCGCCATAGCTATACAATTGCAATTTATAATGCGTTATGTTATAATTCCATCCTGTCAATGATAAGGGTGAGAGACGATGGTAAGCCAGGAAGAGCAGAAAGAACTGTTTGAGTTCAAGGAGCAGCCGAAGAAACGCTTTGGCGGCTTTCCCAGGATATTCCCGGCCGAAAATATGTCCGTAACACTCTCGATGGAAAGGCTCATCCTCTTCTCGATAGGTATCATCATGGTAGCGGTCCTGGTATACGCCCTAGGCGTGGAACGCGGTAAATCGCTGGGCAGGGCCCCTGTTACGGTCCTGAGTCAGCAGCCCGCGACAAAGCCGCCGTCATCGGCCCGGAACAGACCGCCCGAGGCCGTGCAGGTCAATCCGGTCCGGGTCGCGCCGGCAAAGGCGGCCGGGCAGGTACAGGAAAGGTCTTATTTGAAGACCCCGGGCCCGCAGTCACAGGCGACAGAGCGTACCAGGGGGTACACTATAGTGGTCGGGACGTTCTCGAATAAAGATAATGCCGCAGCCATGGTGAGCCGCATCAAAAAGAACGACGGGTTAAGCGCTTTCCTGATACAGGGCGATTCGTATTTTCAGGTGTGCATAGGGAATTATCCGGACAAAGAGAGCGTACAATCGAAAAAGGCGCTTGCCCGGATAGCCCAGAGATACAAGGGCGCCTATTTCAAACTATCCAGGTAACTAAATAAGATCGGAGGTAATGATGTCACAGCATCCCAGCTTGCGCTCATCGGAAAAGGACAAACAACAGAGGACCGTCCTTAAGCGTTATGAACGGATCAAATCCCTCAAGGAGAAGGAGAAGTGGAAAGACGGGGACTCCGTCTTCGGTCTTCCCAAGGTAAGGGTCATGCGCTTCAAGATCAAGAAAGAGAAGGCCGCCGCAGCCGAAGGCACTGAAGCCGTCGCCGGCGCCGAGACCGCTGCCGCACCGGCCGCTCCTGGAAAGACCGCTGCCGCCGCTCCGGGAAAGGCCGCACCGGCCGCCAAGGCCCCGGGCGCCAAAGATACGGCAAAGACGAAGGAAGCGGAAGGCAAGAAATAAGAGACAGCAAAATCTTATGAAGAAGATACAGCTATCCCTGCCGGGCAGGAGTTACGATATCCTTATCGGCAGAGGCCTGACATATGACTGCGGGGCCGCCATACGGGGCCTCAGGATAGGGAGAGATGCCGTTGTCGTCACCAATGAACGGCTCTTCGCGCTTTACGGAAAGGCGATAAGGGCATCGCTCAGACGGGCCGGGCTCTCGGTGCATTTCGAGCTCGTGCCCGACTCGGAACGGGCGAAATCCGCAAAGGTCGTATTCGGCCTGATCAATGACATAAGCACATATGATAAGGACAGGACCCTCTTCCTGGTGGCATTCGGAGGCGGGGTAGTAGGAGATGTAGCGGGTTTTGCGGCCGCCGTATACAAGCGGGGCATCCCGTATGTGCAGATGCCGACCACCCTGCTCGCTCAGGTCGACTCTGCCATAGGCGGAAAGACCGCCATAGACACAACTGTCGCGAAGAACCTCGTGGGCGCTTTTTATCAGCCGCGCATCGTCCTTTCCGATACCGGCATGCTCGACTCTCTGGCGCCGCGTCAGATGAGGACGGGCATGGCCGAGGTCATAAAATACGGCGTCATAAAAGACGCCCGGCTCTTTGAATATCTCGAAAATAACCTGAGAAACATATACGCCCACAGGCCGGAAGCGCTCGAATTGATCGTCTCCAGGTCCAGCGCCATAAAGGCGCGCGTGGTGGAGGCGGATGAATTCGACAGAAAAGGCGCCAGGGTCATCCTGAATTACGGCCATACGATAGGCCACGCCATAGAGACCGCCTCCGGATACTCGGGGCGTTATTCGCACGGAGAAGCGATATCCATAGGCATGGTGGTCGCCTCAGATATAGCGGTGCGGCTGGGCCTGTTGAAGGCCCCGGACGGCGCCAGGATAGAAGCGCTCATAAAGAAGGCGGGACTGCCGACGGCCCTTGCGGGCCTCCGGCTCCGCGACCTGTACGAGGCGCACCGCCACGACAAGAAGTTCATCCACGGCAAGAACAGGTTCGTCCTGCCGCGCGGCATAGGGATCGCCGGGACGGTCGAAGATATCCCCGAAGCGGTCATAAAGGGTTCTCTTGCCGGTCGGTTGAGCAGATGACCTTAACGGCTTGAAAATCACGGAGGGCTGTGTGACACATACTTTAAGGCATTTCAGGAGAGAGGACGCGGACGGCGTCAAAGAGCTGATAATGCTCATCCTTTCGAAAGAGTACCCCTTCGACAGGGCCGCATATTCCGACAGTGATCTCGACAGGATAGACGAGGTATACGGTGGGGCGAACAGCGCCTTTTTCGTCGTGGAAGAGAACGGCTCCATAGTCGGTACCGTCGGGATAAAAGAGGAGACGAAAGACGAGGCGCTCATGCGCCGCCTCTTCGTCGACCCTAAATACCGCAGGCACGGATACGGCGCGGCGCTCCTCCAAAAGGCCCTGGAGTTCTGCAAAGAGCGCGGCTATAAGCGCATCTTCTTCAGATGCACCGACAGGATGGCGGACGCGATGCGCCTATGTAAAAAACACGGATTCAAAGAGACCGAGTCGCTCGACGTAAGCGGTTTCAAGATACACAAGCTGGAGCTGGCCGTCAGGCAATGAGACATCACGAGACCGAGATACGCGTCAGGTACAAAGAGACCGACCAGATGGGGGTAGTATACTATTCGAACTACTTTGTCTGGTTCGAGGTGGCACGGACCGAATACCTGCGGGCCATGGGGCTGGCATACAGCGAGATAGAGAAGAGGGGGCTGCGCCTGATGGTCGCCCGCGCCGACTGCACCTATCTTTCGCCGGCGCGCTACGACGATATGGTCACGGTATCTTCATGGATACCCGAGATCAGGAATTCAAGTCTCACATTTGAATATAAGATATCGGTAGGGGACAGGCCGGTCGCTACCGGCAAGTCCGTGCACGTATTCACCGATCCGTCCGCAAAACCCGTCAGGATACCTAAGGACCTCAAGGATATACTCGGGCGGGACCCAGGCGCCGGCAAGGGCGTCACTTCCTGAGGCTGAGAGTTATCTCCGTATCATTCAAATTCATAAGGACACCGTTCTTCATTATCCTTATCACCTTAGCCCCGCTGATCATATCTCCTTCTTCGACCACGCCGTTATTGATTATGGCCTGAGGGCGCTCTTCTATATACATTATACCGTTAAGGACAAAATCGGGATATTGCAATTTCGCGGGCGGGGTCTCCCTGGCAGGAGCGGGCGCAGAGATACCGTCCGCGCCGGGCCGCCCGGAGGCCTCTTCAGGCACAGCGTTCTTCTCGGCGCCTGCGATGGGCTTATAGGCCACTTCCTGATGCGATGCCGTTCCGTCGGGCTGCGTCTTCCCCTGGCGGCCCCCCGTTGCCGTATAAAGCCAGAAGACCGCTATTATGACGGCTACGGACAGGACGACTGAAACGATCTGCTCCGGGGCAACCGCGGGTCTTTTCTTTATCGGCGAAAAGATGGCAGGAGGGAGAGGGTTCGGGGATGGCTGGAATTTGTGCCGTTCGTCCGTCCTGACGACGGGCTCCGGAGTCCGGGTACCGCCCCTTATCTCGCCCTGCACCTTCTTAAGGGCTTCCTGTATTATGCTCATACGGTAACAACACCTTCTATCTCGTGGATGCTCTTCTCTATAATAGCGTCGCTGATATCCCTGGTCTCCATAACGTAAGCGGCCAGGAGCGCCTTATCGCATACCATGTTTATCAGGCGCGGGATGCCTCCCGAGTACCTGTGTACCGATTCTATGGCATCCGGGGCAAAACGTATCTGGCCGTCGGAACCGGCGACGGTGAGCCGGTGGTAGATATATTTATCGATCTCGTCTTTTTCGAGAGGGGATATGTGGAACCTGACGCCGATGCGCTGCCTGAGCTGCCTCAGGTTCGGCGAATTGAGCTTGGTCTTAAGCTCCGGCTGTCCCACGAGTATTATCTGAAAAAGTTTCTCCTTGTCCGTCTCAAGGTTCGACAGCATTCGTATCTCTTCCAGGATGGATGTCTTAAGGTTCTGCGCCTCGTCGATTATCAGGATGACGTTATTACCTTTCGACAATTCTTCTATGAGAAAACCGTTAAGCTGACGCAGCATGGAGGATTTGTTCCTTCTCTCCACGACCAGGCCGAAGTCCTCCAGTATCATCTGCAGGAGTTGAAGCTCGGGAAGGGTGGAATTGAAGATAAAGGCGCTCTTCGTATTGCGGTCGAGCTGGTTGATGAGGGCCCTGCAGAGAGTCGTCTTGCCGGCGCCGACCTCCCCGGTGATCTCCAGGAAACCTTTTCGTTCTTTTATCCCGTATATGAGATGGACGAACGCTTCCCTGTGGACTCTGCTCAGGAATAAGAAGTTGGGGTCGCTGGTGACGTTGAACGGCTTTTCTTTTAACCCGAAAAATTCTCTGTACATTTCGCTATAAGTATACACCCGGCCCGCGGCCTTTGCAAATAGATTTTTCCTTGCTTTTTCGGTATCGCTTATGTATACTTGACACATTGGACAAAAGAGGAGAACGCGGATGTGGAACGGTATTAACAGACGAAGGTTCCCAAGGGCAAGCTACAAGTGCCTCATTACCATAAAGAAACGCCTGAACGCCAAGACCATAAGCACAAATACCGAGAACATAGGCGCAGGCGGCATATGCGTTATAATAAAAGAGGACCTGGGATTATTCCAGGGGGTGGACCTTGAGCTTCATATTGATGACGACCTTGAGCCTATACGGTGCGGCGGCACCGTGGTATGGGTCGTGAAGAAGGCGGACCCCAGACAAAAAGGCGTCCATTTCTACGATACGGGCCTGGAATTCATAGATGTGCGGCCTGAGGACAGGGAACGCATCTCCGAAGTCGTGGAGGCGATACTGGAGAGGAACCGCAAGAAGGGGTAAGCGCTACGCTGCATGCGCGGTCTCTTGACAAAGTCAGTTTCTTATGCTATACTTAGGAAAATTAATAGCGAGGGGAGGTGAAATAGTAAAATGAAAAGTATGATAAAGGGTATTATTATATGTGTTGCTATATTAATGGTATTGAATATAGCGACATCAAGCTATGCGCAGGATCCCGCGAAAAAACTCGGAAGAGGACTCGCGAACATATTGACTGGCTGGATAGAGCTTCCGAAGAACATCTATGACACCAGCGTGGAAGATAACCCTCTCTCCGGTCTCACGATCGGATTGGCAAAGGGCGTTGGAATGACGATAGTCAGGACCGGAGCCGGAGTCTATGAAACGGTCACGTTCCCGTTCCCGATCCCTGAGGGGTATGCCCCGGTGTTAGAGCCAGAGTTCGTATTCAAGAGTCAGTAATGATTTCTGGATTAACTGAAAATAAGGGGATAGTAAAATATCCCCTTATTTTTTGTACTCTTCATACAATATGGAGGTTGGTGTGACCGAGAGACGAAGATGGCTGCGATTTGACACCGCCCTCACTGCGCTGTGCGAGATCGTCAGTGAAAAATACAAGGCGTCATCTAGCGTAAAGAACATCTCAAAAGAAGGCGCGCTGCTCCTCCTGGACAAGCCGCTTAAGAACGGGTCCGAGCTTAAGGTCTCACTGGATATCCCCGGCGACAATATCCCGATCTTCGCGTCATGCGAAGTGGCATGGCAGAAGAAGGGTGACAGGCGGGACGGCACGGACGAACGCCTGTATGAGACGGGTGTGAAGTTCACAAGGATAGACGGCTCCGACAAGGGACGGCTGCTGGAATATATATATACTCAATGGCTAAGGCTACTCGATAAGATACATTAACGGAATGGATATGACAGAAGAAATAAAGAAAGACAATACTAAAGATAGCGCGGAACCTAAGGTCGAACCCAAGGCTGAGACGAAGGCAGAACCGAAATCCGAGGTCAAGGCAGACGCCAAGCCCGCTGCTGCGGCATCTGCTGCGGCATCTGCTGCGGCAGTACAGGGCCAGGCTGCCGAGAAGAAGGACGATGCAAAAGCGCCCGTGGCTAAGAAAGAGAAACCGGCAAACTGCGCATCGTGCAACAAGTCGATCAAGGGAAAACGCTGGTATTACAGAAACGGCAAGTACTACTGCTCCAAGAGATGCTGGACGGACGCGTCCAAGAAGGCTAAAGCGGCCGCGGCCCAGCCGGCACAGGACGCCCCTAAATAAGATGGCAAAGCGCGAGCTTCCGCCCCGCGAAGCCCTGTACCCGGTCCCGGTAGTCCTCGTAAGCTGTTCAGATAAAGATGCCCGCCGCACCAACATAATCACTATAGCATGGTGCGGGGTCATCTCGTCCGATCCTCCGCTCCTCAGCGTCTCAATACGCCCGTCCAGGCACTCGCACAGGCTCATCACCGAGACGAAGGATTTTGTCATAAACATCCCCACGGCGGCAATGCTCAAGAAGGTCGATCACTGCGGCCTGGTATCGGGCAAAGAGACGGATAAGTTCGCGGAATGCTCTTTTACGCCTCTCAATTCCAAAAAGACGGTATCAAGGGCCATAGAAGAGTGCCCCGTCAATATAGAATGCCGACTTAAAAGGTCCGTCTCCCTTGGCGCGCACGACATGTTCATAGGCGAAGTGGTGCTCGTGCGCGTTGACGAGTCCATCCTGGGTAAGGACGGCGCCATCGATTATAAAAAAGCGGATCCGATCGTATATAATCAGGGAGAGTATTGGAACCTGGGCAATAATATCGGCCGATATGGCTGCTCCCTCAAGTAGACCGCTCCTCGGCAAACCAAAAAAGAGATCCTCTATCCTCATAAGCGCCTGCCTTGCGGGTATAAACTGTAACCACAGGGGGGAGAACGAGCTTCTCGGCTCATTAAAACCGCTCATGTCGCAGTTCACCGTAGTGGCGGTCTGTCCGGAAGTGCTCGGAGGTCTCCCGGTCCCGAGAGAGGCGGCCGAGATATCCGGCGGGGAAGGAAAGGATGTGCTGGACGGAACGGCCCGGGTCGTAACACGGTCGGGGAGAGACGTGACGGCGAAATTCGTCCTGGGCGCAAGAGAGGCGTTAAAGATAGCCGCGATCTATCGTCCCGTTGCCGCCATATTGAGATCTAACAGCCCTTCCTGCGGATACGGCAGAATATATGACGGGTCGTTCAAAAAACGGCTCAGAAGAGGGTCGGGCCTGCTGGCCGCGCTTCTGAAGAGAGACCGCATAAAAGTCTACACAGAGAAGACACTAGCCATAGCAAAAAGAAAGCTTGAAAAGAACTCAGGGTACATGATACAATGAAAGCGTTGGTTATAAATTATATATTATGACAAAAGACACCTGCTTATTCTGTAAAATAGTCAAAAGAGATATCCCGGCGAAGATAGTATTTGAAGACAATAAGATATTGGCGTTCGAGGACATAAGGCCCCAGGCGCCGGTCCATATCGTAATAATCCCGAAATATCACATCGACCGCATATCCGACGCAAACGAAGAGAATATCCACCTCATAGGCAGCCTGATGCTGGCCGCCGGGAATATCGCCAGGTCCAGGAAGATAGACGCTTCGGGTTACAGAATAGTGGTCAACTGTAATAAAGACGGGGGGCAGGAGGTATATCACCTGCACCTGCACCTACTGGGCGGAAGACCCATGACCTGGCCGCCCGGATAACAGACAGGTATCCGAACATGAACCAGAACGAAGAAAGACGTAAATTCCCGCGGGTAAAAGATGACGAGCTGTCGTTGAAGCTCAAGGTCGGTGATTTCGACACCGTAGCGCACACGCTGGATATAAGCGCGTCCGGGCTCTATTGCAAAATAGAGAAAGAGATACCTCTCATGTCGAGGGTAAATATCGTGCTCGTGGTACCCTCTGATGACGGCGCACAGAAGAGGCTGGAAGTTACAGGCGTGGTGGTGCGCGAACACCCTGTGATTATAGACGGCCAGACCAAACATTATGACGCGGCGATATTCTTTGAGGACCTTTCCCAGAAAGACCGCGAGATCATAACCGGATACATAGGTCACAAGCCGGCAAAGACATAGCCCGCAGAAAGGGGCCTTCGCCATGTTCCTCATAATAGAGATACTATTCATAGTGCTTCTGGCCATGATACTTTTGATGATATACAGGAACGAGCGCCTCTCCTCTAAACATCTGGGCTCACGCGCCGCTCTCGAAGAGTACTGGGCCGGCAGGGAGCGCCGCCAGTGCGTGCGGTTCAAAAAAGTCCTTAACGTAAGCTACGGCATAGAAAAGAAGGCCCACCTGAAGAAGAACGGCAAGACGGTCGATATATCCGAGAGCGGGGTAAAGATAATGCTGGATGAAAAGCTTCCAAAGGGGACCATAATAGACCTGCACCTGGGCATCCCCGGCGTAAAAGACCCGCTGGAGATAGAGGGGGAGATCGTCTGGGCTGAAGAAGCCCCGGAGACGAGTTCATCCGACAAGCGCTTTTTTCACGCAGGAGTGCGTTTCCTGGCCATACGCCCTCCCAACACCGCGCTGCTGCGGGAGTACATAAAGTCGATATGCGACTCCCAGGCATGCCCATAACTTTCACCGTGGGATCGCCTCGCCTTCCTCAGAAAGTTAAACTCGTAGCCGGCATGATCTCGCGCGATACGGCCCTATTTGACAGGGTCCGGAAGGGGATGGAACGCCTCTTCAGGAATAAGGCCGATTTTGAAAGCGGCGTATTCGATTTTACACAGACCGGCTATTACAACAACGAGATGGGCGACGGTCTGAAGAGAAAGTTCCTGAGTTTCGCCGGAACGGTCGCTTTAAAAGACCTGTATAAGGTCAAGCTCCTGACCAATGCCCTCGAGAGAAAATTTTCGCGCGGCGGTAACAGGACGGTAAATATCGACCCGGGATACGTGGACCTGGCAAAACTGGTTCTCTTCTCTACCAAGGACTACTCTCACAGGTTATATCTGGGCGGCGGCATATATGCGGAGGTGACCTTATCTTACAAGGATAAGACATTTCAACCCTGGCCGTGGACCTACCCCGATTACGCCACGGCAGGCTATATAGGGACGTTCAACGCCATCCGGGAAATATATAAAAAACAGGTGTGCCGATGATAATTAAAAAGAAGAGCATGATCGTTGCGGTAATGTCGAGCGTTGTGATCTCCATAGTACTGGTAATGACCCTGATCGCCTACCTTACGTATATAGAGCTGAAAGGCGAGGAATTCAGGAGATCATACCAGGTGCTCCTCCAGAAAGTCAACGCCAGGGTATACGCGCGCCATCTGGAGATCTCCGGACTGGACGCCAGGATAGAGGCCTCCGGACCGCTTAAGGGAAAACCGGTCATAGAGGGATCCATAAAAAATAACGGGTCGAGAGGTATCGACGATATAATCCTCAAGGTCCGATTCCTTGACTCAGACGGCGCTATTTTATATGAAGCCACATTCCACCCCCAGGACCCGCCGCTCGGGGCATCCGCGCTGCAACAGGTCGCCATACCTTATCTGACCGGCCACTCGCATGAGATGATCAGGCCAGGGAGCACATTCCCGTTCAAGGCCATAATGGCCGACTGTCCGCCCGAGATGCTTATGTCCCTTCGAAAAGACGGGAGATCCTCGAAGGTATCCGGGGCGTGGTCCGGACGGTTATCTCCGGAAGTGATCGCCATGGACTTTTAAAGATATGAGAACCATCTACATAGTCGTATCGGCCCTCTTCCTTATCACGGTCTTTCTTTTCATCGGGGCGTTCGTATATCTGGATAAGGAGAAACGTTCGACGTACTATTATGTCGTCAACGTCGACGGGCATGACGTAGGCAGTATAAAGATCGAGCGGTTCGTGACCGAAGATAAGCTTATCTACCGGTCTGTAAGGGAGATGCCTTTCGAACCTTTCTATAAAAACTCGAAGACGCGCCTCGTCCTTGATAAAAGATACGTCCTGAACAGCTATCTGGGTGAACGTTCGGGCAACGGCGGGGCCGAAATATTTTATATAGAGAGGAAGGAAGGCAACACCTCATCCGTATCCGTCTTCCAGTCGGAATTCGCATATGCCAAGAATATACCCGTAAAAGAGGGGGCGTTCATCTTTAAGGAAGATTCGCCGGTCACTTATCTTCCGTTGATCGAAAATTACAACTTCAAAAAGGGCCGGTTCCAGGGATTCAATGCCCTCACTCCTTTCGCGCAGGCCCTGCCTCCGATCAGGCGTTTTATCACGCTCACATCCATACGCGATGAATACCTCAAGATAGGGTCGAGAAGCATAAAGACCGAATGTCTGTTCCTGAAGATAAGAAATTATCCGCAGGGGAGCATATGGGTCTCCAAGTCGGACAGGAGCCTTGTCATGCTGGAGCTGCCCGCCAGACACCTGAGGATAACCAGGACATTCTCTCCCCCCGTGCTCCCGCAACCGGAGAATTACACATTGCAGAGCGATCGCTATACATCCAGGGAGGCCGTCATTAAGAACGGCGGTATCCAGCTGAGCGGCACGATGACCGTCCCTTCGGGGGAAGGCACCTTCCCGGCGGTCCTGCTTCTATGCGGGCCCGGGCCGCAGGACCGCGACTACCAGGGGCTCTTCCTGTCGCTGGCCGATCACCTTTCCCGTAACGGGTTCTGCGTCCTCCGTTTTGACAAAAGGGGTATAGCCTCAAGCGGCGGGGATTTTTCCGCGACTACCGACAGTGACGAGTTGAGCGATGGCAGGGCCGCGCTCGACTACATGGAGACCCAGAAAGAGGCCGATCCCGGAAAGATCGCCATAGTGGCACACTCAAAAGGCGTATGGCATGCCATGGGGCTTTCGAAAGAGAACCCTAAAGTCAAAGCCATGGTAATGATGGCGCCGTTATGCTACACGTCGGCCGATACCGAACCGTACCTTACCCGTCTCAGGGGGATGTCGGTCATCTCCAAATGGAGCGACGAGTATCTGAAGAGCGCCATGAAATCGAACCTCGAGACGTGGGAAGTCGTAACGAACACCAAGCGGGCATGGGCATCCGTCCTGGGCAAGAGATGCTTCACCAAACGCATGAAAGAATGGCTTGAGACCAAACCCCTTGAAACGGCCAAAGGGGTATCGGTGCCAGTCCTCATCCTGCAGGGCAGGGAAGATGAGGAGATCTTCTTAGAGTCGGCAACCGCACTGGACAAGGCGCTGGAGGAGGGAGGCAATAAATACCGGTCTTTAACGTATTTCGGTTATCTCGGACACTTTTTCGGCCCTCTCGTAAACGACGGCGTGCGCACCATACATTACGAAACGGATACGGGGGTCATGGAACAGATGGCCCGGTGGTTAAAGGATAACCTGGCCGATAAACCGGTCGAGCTCACGCCCGTTGAGGCCGTGCCTCAGGAAAGCCCCGCGCCCGAAATTGCGCAATGAAAGCACCTGCCGCACTCCACAAGACCCGTATCCTGGTCTACCACAGCATCTCATCCTCAAATACGCACTACGTCTCGAAACCGTTATACATGACCGGGCCGGCCGAGTTCGAAGAACAGATGCGTTACCTGAAGGACAACTATGCCGTTATCGGACTTGATGAAGTCGTTCGGGGGATACGGGAAGGCAAAAGCCCTGGACGCGATCGTGCGGCAGTGACGTTCGACGATGGCCATGCCGACAGCTATTCGGCCGCGATACCGGTACTTAAGCGTTACGCCATACCGGCGACCTTCTTCATAACGACAGGTTTTATAGGCACTCCGGGTTACCTCACATGGGATGAACTCCGCAGGATGAGCGGGGAGGGGTTTGGGTGCGGGTGTCATACGGTATCTCATCGCCGCCTTACCCCCCTGGCAGAAGGCGAGATATACGATGAGGTATCCGCATCAAAGGCCGTCCTTGAGAAGGAGCTGTCAGCCGGGATACCGTATTTTTCGTACCCTTACGGGGAGCTCTCGCCCGGGGTGATCTCAGCCGTAAAGAGGGCCTCTTTCGAAGCCGCATTCTCCACGGTCGACGCGCCTTGCGGCCCCGGGTCGGACCTCTTCGCCATACCCAGGAAAGAGGTGCTGAGGCAGCCTTTCCATAACTTCACCGCCTGGTTGCGGTTGTAATAGATTTGACAATCTTACTTTCATATGATATACTTTAACCAGTAAAAAGGGGGTGAATAGATGAAAATGTTGAAACTAGGACTTATAATTTTAATGGTGCTGTGCATTACGAATTTATCTTACGGTGAAACCACCTCGAATATCACGCCGGCCAATAAAGGCGCGGCCACGGGGGACACTTCAAGCGTAAGGCCGGCCGGGGCAAAGGCGGAGAGAGGGATAAAGAACATCCTTTTTGGATGGACCGAGATACCCAAATCGATAGTCCAGGTCACAAAGGATTCCAAGAACCCCTTCTGGGGTATTACCGGCGGGACCCTTAAAGGCCTGGGCAAGGCTTTCCCCAGGACCGTTTCAGGGGTGGCCGACCTCGTTTCGTTCCCGATAGCCAGCTATGATAAGATGCCGATAAAACCTGACGAGTTGAACACAGGGATTAAATAGCATAAAGGTTGTAAAATATAGACAGGGCTTGCGCAAAAGACGCGCGAGCCCTGTTTTCTTTATATTAAATCTGTTGACGCACCATATCCGATATGTTATAGTGAACCAAAAAAGGGAGAGATGGATACTATCGGAAAGCATCTTCTGGAGAGAAGGCGGTATATACGTCTGGATATTTCCGCGCCCATCTCCTATACCTTCCCGGATAACAGGAAGATATACAAGGCCGTCACAAAGAACATATCGGCTGACGGTATAAGATTTGAGGCCCACCACAAGACGCTGGACGTGGCGGGCGTCATAGACGTAACGCTATCCATCCCGGGCCCGGCGCACCCGGTCCATGCCAGGTGCAGGGTGATATGGAAACGGAAGGTCTCCCTGGAAGACAAGGCGCCGTTTGACATAGGCGTTGAGATCATCGAATTAGGAGAGGAGGACAAGAACCTCTTTCTTAAGTTCCTGTGCGATGCCTTATACTCTTTAGCCCCGGAGAAGAAGAGATGAAAAGAAGATACTGTACGGCTGCGATATATTTCATGCTGTTGTGCCTCTCTCCCTTATTGGCGGGGTGTTCCATCATACAGATACCCGACCCTGATGATGTAGCACGCCATCCCCTGGGCACCGAATCGGTCAAGATAGGGATGACCAAGCAGGAGGTCGAATCGTTGTGGGGAAGACCGAACGAGATAACGACCGCGGAAGACAAAGAGAGGTGGCAGGGCACACGCGAGGTCTGGATATATCACGCGCAATACACAAATGTACCAGTAGATGCGGGATACCTCTCCAAAACTAAGAGATTATACTTTGACGGGAACAACCTCACCAATATAACCGATTGAACTCCAACGGGTAAATATATGTTAAGGTTAATGTGTAAATCGAAGATCCACAGGGCCCATATAACCAAAGTCGACCTTCATTATGAAGGAAGTATAGGCATCGATAAGGACCTCCTTAAGGCGGCCGATATCTACCCCAACGAGATAGTCCAGGTCGTAAATATAAACAACGGCTCACGGTTCGAGACATACGCCATAGAGGAGCCTGCGGGTTCCGGCACCATAGGCCTGTATGGAGCCGCCGCCCACCTCGGCAAGGCCGGCGATCTCGTCATAATCCTGTCTTATTCCTTTCTGGATGATGCCGAATCGCGGAAACTGAAGCTTAAAACGGTAAAGGTAGACAGCCGGAACCGTATGGCCATCTAATGATCATATGGGATTAGAGATAAGAAAGTTCCCGGATACCATTTTGCGGAAGAAGGCATCCTCGGTCATCCGCGTCACCGATGAGGAGCGCAGGATATTGTGCGATATGGCCGACTCCATGTATCTGAATAACGGGGTGGGACTGGCCGCCGTACAGGTAGGCATCGATAAACAACTGGCGGTCATAGACATAGGAAAAGGTCTGGTAAAACTGATAAACCCATCGATAACAAAGAAGATGGGGACGGAAACGCAGGAAGAGGGATGCCTGAGCGTCCCGGATGCCGTTGTCAAAGTGAAGAGGGCAAAGAAGGTGACCGTATCCTTCCTGGACGAGAACGGTGAAGTACGGCAGATAACGGCGGAAGGCCTCTTTGCGCGCGCGATCCAGCACGAGGTCGACCACCTTTCCGGCAAACTGATAGTCGACTACCTTAACCCCATAAAACGCCTCTTTTTAAAGAGATAACCTCTATTTTCGTGCCCCACTTGACTTTTACACAAATATATGCTATATTTATAGCAATATTTATGAGTAGGTGTAGCTAATACGTGCAATCAGTACGTAAGTCACAGAAAGAAGACCATTTGGGACTTTGAGGACAAAGTCGCGAATGGTTTTTTTTATGCGGACAGCTATATTACGGAGGGGGGTGAACGAAGAGTATGGTGCAAGGAACCGTGAAGTGGTTCAATGACAAAAAGGGCTTTGGCTTCATAATAGCCACCGATACAGGAAAAGATGTTTTCGTCCATCATTCCGCGATCGAGGGCGAGGGCTATAAGTCGCTCAAGGAAGGCGATAAGGTCGAGTTTGACATAGTGAATGGTCCGAAGGGTGACCAGGCCACAAAAGTCGTAAAGCTTACCGCCTAAGTCATAATATATCCCACCCGTAAAGGATGTGTTGAAGACCGCACCGTCAGGGAAGAGGTGTTGTTATGGCTTTATATAAACGTATTGAAGAAGATGCAAAAGAGGCGCTCAAGAAGAATGACCCCGTGCGCCTTTCCGTGCTGCGTATGGTGATAGCCGCAATACGGATGCTGGAGATAGAGAAGAAGAGCGGCCCCGTTGCGGATGACGATATACTGGCCATCGTTCAGAGGCAGATAAAACAGCATAAAGAATCGATCGAACAGTTCACTAAAGGGAACCGGCAGGACCTCGTCGACAAGGAGGCAAAAGAGCTTGCGATACTCCAGTCGTACATGCCGGCCCAGCTTCCCGAGGAAGAGGTCTTGAAGATCATAAAAGATGCCATAGCGGAGACAGGGGCGGCCGCGAAATCCGATGCAGGTAAAGTGATAAAGGCCGTTATGGCAAAGGCGAAGGGCAGGGCTGACGGAAAGACGGTAAATCAGCTTGTTATGGGCCTCTTAAAATAGCGTTTTCTGTTGATTCCGCGTTAACGATATAGTATAATAAATCTATAAGAAAGGAGGAGAACATGGGAAAGAATATCTGTGTGTTCATTTTGGCCTTTTGCTTCATACTCGGTTCGGTCGCGTATGCTGCAGAACAGGGGACATCTGACAAGTCGGCTAAGAACCTATGGCAGAAGGTAATAAAATACCCCGCTAAGGTCACTGATGAATCGGCAAAAGTAGTGGCCGATACCGGCAAGAAGAGCGTCGAAGTGGTAACTAATGAAGTAAAGAGAACGGCCGAGGTCACATCAGGCGACGTCGCAAAGACGAAAGAGCTGGTGGTAGAACCGCTCCAGGGTACGGCCGAGACGACGGTAAAGGCTGTTGAAGGAACAGTTAAAGTACCGGTTGAAGCAGCAAAGGAAGAGACTGCTGAGACAGCGGCACAATAATCCATTGCCTAAAGAAAAAGCCATATCTTCTTTTTATATTAAAGAAGTATGGCTTTTTCTACGGCATCATCATCTATTAATCGGACATTATGAGGCATCCATGGGTAACGGTCACAACCGTAACGGTTACGGTGATCATTACCGTTTTCCTATACAAACCGGTCTCTTTGGCCATCTACACCATCAGGGAACCCTATTTTGCATATCCCGTAAAACCGGTATCCGGTAAGGTGGTCATACGGAACGACGGGAGGGGGGACGGGGAATTCGGGGCAAGGCGCCGTAACGGCAGGACGCACGCGGGCATCGATATGCTGGCCCCTGTGGGCACCCCGGTATATGCCTCAAAGAGCGGCATCGCTTTCTGCGGAAATGTGCCTACGGGTTACGGCAAATATATCATGATATACCATCCCGACGGCTATCAGACGATGTACGGGCACCTCTCCGGTTCCTGCGTGGTCTCGACGCAGAAGGTCAGGCGCGGTGACCTCATCGGTTTTGTAGGGAAGACCGGCAACGCCGCTTCAAAATCTATAGAGCCCCATCTCCATTTCGAGATCCGCAAGGACGATGGGCCGCTGAACCCAAGGCCTCTGATGCGATGAAACCGATATACAGGATACGGAGGGACACCATGAGAAGGGCCATAGCCGTTTTTTTACTGATATCTCTCTCCATGATATCTTCCGGGTGCGGAGAGACCCTGCACGGGGTCGGAAGAGATGTCGGCAGGATGGGAAAAGGGATCAACACCTTCTTCTTCAGGCAACCATAGAACGCGCGATCGGGGAACTATGCCATTACGTATACGCGAATCCGGGGGCATAACGATACTGGATATCGAAGGC
Organism: Candidatus Omnitrophota bacterium; assembly: GCA_041650805.1. NCBI lineage: Bacteria > Pseudomonadati > Candidatus Omnitrophota > Candidatus Omnitrophota bacterium. The sequence continues at coordinate 87,809 of JBAZKM010000001.1, forward strand.
AATATAGACATAAACTCCTCCGAGATAATCGAAACGGTGGGGTGGCTCATCAACAGCGGGAAGATCAATATCCTGGTCAACCTTGAAAATGTCGACCTCGTCGATTACAGCGGGTTATCGATACTGGCGATCGCATATAAGAACGTAGTAAACCATAAAGGTAAATTGAAGTTCCTCAAGACCCCGCTTTCGGTCATCGAGCTCTTCAAGGTAGTGCGCCTGGAAGCGGTCTTCGAATTATATACGGACGAAGAGGAGGCGATAAAGAGTTTCTATGACGAAGGCGTGGAACAGCTTCGACTCCGCAGGAAGTTCAAGCGGCTCGATATACATCTCAGGGTCAGGTACAGGATAGTCGGCGGCCAGAAGAACCCCAAGTCATTCGAAGGGGATGTGCTCAATATAAGCGCCGCCGGGATATACATATATTCACCATATACGTTCCCCATGAACAGCGTGGTCGATATGGAGATAACCCTTCACGATCCGCCGCTTTCTCTCGAAACCCAGGGCCGCGTCATATGGCTTGCCGACAAAGACCTGCAGCTGCACGCCTACCCCGGGATGGGTGTCTCATTTGTCCACCTGACCCCGGAAAGGGAGAAGGCGATAATCGATTTTATCGACAAGAATATCACGAACCGGGCAGAACCCATATAACCTCGGGAGGCACCATGCCTCTATGCTTATTGAGAGACGTATACACCGTCTACGGCGATCTCCTCGTTAAAAAAGAGACCGCGATCACCCCTTCCGTAATAGCGAAGATACGCTCTATGAGCAACAAACATAAACAGGTAAGGGTACCCCTGAAGAACACCGATATCTTTACGGACTTCGAAAAGATATTCGATGACGAGCGCTATTCCACCATGCTGGCGAGCCCGGTATCAAAGGCGCAGATATGCAAGATCGCCGGCCGGCTCAGGATCGAGAACGATCTCATATTTGAGCTGAATAATATGAAGCGCAACCTGCCATACACATATAGACATGTCCTGGTAGTTGCCGCGTTCGTCATAAAACTCTCCCGGACGTACAGGCCCCGGATATTTGACGAAGAGATCATCTCCCACTGCGGCTTTACGCACGATATAGGGAAGACGCGAGTGCCCATCTCTATCCTGAATAAGAAGGAGGCCCTGACGCGCGAAGAGAGGGCCGTCATAGAGACGCACCCTACTATGGGTTATCTCCTCCTTAACTACTACCTGAAAAAGGACCGCGTGGAATGCGCCCTGGCGAGCCTGGACCACCATGAACGGATGGACGGGAGCGGCTATCCATGCGGCATCAAACGGCTGAGCAAATATACGCAGCTGATAAGTCCCGTTGACGTAATGGATGCGCTTATGACATCCCGGCCATACAGGAATAAGGTCTTCTCCCTGAGGGCAACCCTCGACTACCTTCTCAGGGAGGCCGTTATGAAACGCCTCAATAAGGACGTGATACTCACCCTGATAAGTTACGCGCGGAAAGATAAACCGGACATAAAGAAGATGAAGATATCCGCTGAGACGCGCGAAAGACTTCCGGAAGCGATGACCCACGATAAGTATCAATGATCCGACATGATAGACGTCCCCGCTAAGCTGCGACATATAAAGAAGGCCGCCGGCATACTGAGCGGTTCCATGGAGCGATGCGTCATATGCCCGCGCAGATGCGCCGTTAACAGGGCCGGCGGGAAGAAAGGTTACTGCAGGGCCCCTTCCAACCCCGTCGTATACAGCTACATGGCCCACCACGGCGAAGAGCCGGCCATCTCCGGTTCAAAAGGTTCGGGCACGATCTTCTTCGCGCACTGCAATATGAGATGCGTCTACTGCCAGAACTACTACTTCAGCCAGCTCGATAACGGTGAAGAGGCGGCCCCGGGCCGCCTGGCCGATATGATGCTAGGCCTCCAGAGGCGCGGTTGCCATAACATAAACCTTGTGAGCCCGACACATTTCATGCCGCAGATAGTCACTGCGCTCGAATACGCCGTGGAAAAGGGCCTTAGCATACCCATCGTCTACAATACCGGCGGCTACGAACTCCCGGAGATGATCAGATCATTGGACGGAGTGGTCGATATATACATGCCGGATATGCGGTATTCCGACAACGCTATGGCGAAAAGATATTCCGATGCCGCCGACTACGTAGAGTATAACAGGGCGGCCGTAAAGGAGATGCAGGGCCAGACGGGAGACCTCGTCCTGGACGGGAACGGCCTGGCGGAGAGGGGCCTCATCATACGGCTCCTTGCATTGCCGGGCGGGATATCCGGGATAAAGGAGAGTCTGTTATTCATAAGAGACCATCTATCGCCTAACGCGTACCTAAGCATTATGAGCCAGTACTACCCCACATTCAGGTCGCATGAGTACAGGGAACTTTCCGGACCCGTTACCGCCGCCGAATATGAGAATATAGTTGACGAGGCAAAAAAAATAGGGTTAAATAACGGATGGGTGCAGGAGAAACCCGCAAAATTCGACCCCAGATTCCGCGGAACCAATATTGAACGCAAAACGGACATAGAGTGACAATGGCAAAGAAAAGACAGGTCTCCCACGCCAGGCAGCTGGAGGCGATCTCCAAGATGAGCAAGATGATAACGTCCGATCTCTATCTTGAAGATATACTCCGCCTCATAGTGACGGTGACTGCGGAGATAATGAACTCGAAGATATGTTCGCTTATGCTTGTCGACGAAAAGACCAAAGAGCTTGTATTAAAGGCGACGCAATCTATGAGCGACGTCTACAATAAGAAACCCCGCCTGAAGATAGGGGAGGGCATAGCGGGAAAGGTCGCACTCCAGAACCGGCCGAGGGCAATATACGATATATCCAAAGAGGCGGAGTATAAGTATAAGGATATCGCAAAAAAAGAGGGGCTCAAGTCGCTCCTCTCCGTTCCCCTGGCCGTAAAGGGCAGGGTCATAGGCGTCCTGAACAACTACACGTCATATCCCCATGTCTTCACCGCCGACGAGATGAATATAATGACGACCGTGGCGAACCAGGCGGCTATAGTCATAGAGAACGGGGAGCTGATGGTGAAAACGAAGGTGGTTCAGGAAGAGCTGGAGACGCGGAAGATCGTAGAGAAGGCAAAAGGCATACTGATGCGCGAACAGAACCTTTCAGAGGAAGAGGCCTTCCGTAAGATACAGAAGCAGAGCATGGACATGAGGAAGTCGATGCGCGAGATAGCGGAGGCGATAGTCCTTATAGATACGATGAAGAAGTGAGTTAAGTATCAAAAAATTCAGCCGATTCTTGTTGACAAACCTGAAAATTGTGATATAGTATGGATGAAAGACAAAGAGGTCTTCCGGCAAAGTACGCCGGAAGACGTTTTGTTTTAAGGACTATGGCGTCTGGATCCGGAGTTTTGGATAAGGACGCTTTTTTGTTATAAGGTGAGAGCCATGAAGAATAAGATCCGGTTTGCGATAGGCCAGATAAACAGCGCGGTGGGCGACTTCAGGGGAAATGCCATCAAGATAGCCGAATATATCGAAAAGGCAAAGGCGGCGGACGCCGAGGTGATCGCCTTTCCGGAACTCGCGATCACCGGCTATCCGCCCGAAGACCTCCTGTTCAGGGCGCAATTTATCGATGAAAACCTCGCCTCGCTCGACACCATTTCGAAGGCGACGAAAGGGATAGCGGCGATAGTCGGTTTTGTGGACAGGCAAAAGAAGGATATCTATAACGCCGCGGCCGTCTTGTGTAACGGGAAGGTCGCCGGCGTATACCATAAGATATCTTTGCCGAATTACGGGGTATTCGACGAAAAGCGTTACTTTAAACCCGGGTCGGGGCCGTTCATATTCGGGATAGGGAAAACGGTATTAGGCGTAAGTATATGCGAAGACCTGTGGCAGAGGGAGGGTCCGGATAAGCGCGAGGCAGCCCCGGGGGCCCATCTCATAATAAGTATAAATGCCTCGCCTTACCACGCCGGTAAGACCAAAGAACGCGAATCGGTCATCAGGGCCCGGGCGAGAGAGGAGAGGGCTTCATTGGCGTATGTAAATCTCGTGGGCGGCCAGGATGAGCTGGTATTCGACGGACAGAGCATGATAATAGATGATTCCGGGACCATTACGCACAGGGCGGATCCGTTCAGGGAGGATCTGCTCATAGCCGATATAGAGGTAAGCGCCCGGCCCCTTGCGAAACCGGCCAAAAGACCGGTCACCCTGGAGTGCCGGGCAGAGAAGAAGACGGCGCCTGTAACCAGGAGAAAGACCGGGCCGCTTGAGCCGTCTGCCGAGATCTATGAGGCCCTGAAGCTCGGGCTTAAGGATTACATCGTGAAGAACGGCTTCCGGAAAGTTGTCCTGGGGATGAGCGGCGGCATAGATTCATCCCTTGTGGCGGCGCTTGCCGCAGATGCGCTTGGCCCCGAAAATGTCACCGGCGTATTCATGCCGTCCAGATACTCTTCGCCGGCTTCCGCGGCTGACTCGAAAGAGGTCGCCGGACGGCTTGGGATAAAATTCTTCAATGTGCCGATAGACCAGCTCTTTAAGATATACCTCCTGGCGCTCGAGCCGCATTTCGTCGGATCCGAAAGGGGTATCGCCGAAGAGAACCTTCAGGCGCGGATACGCGGGACGATCCTTATGGCCCTATCCAATAAATTCGGGTGGCTCGTCCTGATCACCGGGAATAAATCGGAGATGAGCACCGGGTACGCGACGCTTTACGGCGACATGGCGGGGGGATTCGCCCCATTGAAAGATGTGCCCAAGACGCTTGTATACAAGCTCTCCAAATACAGGAATTCTCTCGGCGAGGTGATACCGGAGACGGTCATCCGTAAAGAGCCGACTGCCGAACTGCGGCCTGACCAGAAGGACCGGGACACGCTGCCGCCATACGGGGAACTGGACCCCATACTGAAACTATACGTAGAAGAGGACCGCGATATAGGAGAGATGGTGAAAGAGGGATTCGATAAGGATACGGCGCGGAAGGTGATGGCCATGGTCGATAAGAGCGAGTATAAGAGACGGCAATCGCCTCCCGGGATAAAGATAACTCCCAAGGCCTTCGGCAGGGACAGGAGAATGCCCATAAGCAACAGGTACAGAGGTTAACGAAGACCGGGTCTTGACTCGCTGACGAGTCGTTGCTGGACGATGACGCCCTTTATAAGAGCAGAGCTGCTTATAAGGGGCTTTCTGTTTAAAGGGAAGGTAAACGTTATGAACGAAAAATTTGAACGCATATATGAGAGGTTATCCCCGACATTGAAGAGGATATGCCACCGTCTGAACGGCCATTTCTCCTTCTTCAATGACGATGACCTCCTTCAGGAGGCGGCGATAAACCTCTGGCTGCTCTTCCGGTTGGGCAAGCTGGCCGATAAGACCGACAGCTATATGCTGCAGGGGTGTTACTTCCACCTTAAGAACTACATACGCACGGCTATGGACAGGGTTGATCTTACGAGCATGAACCGCCTTGCAGAAGACGGCGATTCGACCCTCGAAGACCTCATCGCGTCCGGAGATACTGCACTCGAAGACCATGTAAACGCGTCCCTCCTGAAAGAGAGGGTAGGCGGGGCAGGGCTCACAGAAAGGGAGAAGGATGTCCTGTCCCTCTCGCTGGACGGTCTCACCGTGCGGGAGATAGGAAAACGGATGGGCATATCCCACGTCATGGTGATAAAGATACGTAAGGCGATAAGGAATAAATGCCGTTTTCTTAAAAGCTCCGGCAGGGCCGGTTACCATAATTGATCCGGTTTTACTTGTATATATGAGGCCCGCGCAGGGGCCATACACAGAGATGTGTACACAAGACGAAGGCGTTCACTGAGAGAGAACGCTTTTTTTATTACCGAGACACAGGCGTCTTACTCCCCAGAGACGGGGATGAGGCGCCTTTTTTCATGCAAAAGGGATATGCGTTAAACCGTAAGGAGAATATATGCGTAGAGTTAGAAAGATAGCATGCATCATGGCAATACACTTTTTTTGTTCGTCTGTCGGTCCTTTCCCTGCTTTTGCGGATCAGGCGGCTATTGAGAACGCGGAGCTGAAGAAAGAGATCGCGCTGTTGAAAGAGCGCTTAAATGCGCTGGAAGAGAAGGTGAAGTTATCCGAGACCAAAACCGAAAACATAGAACGCAAAGTATCGGCGCCCGGGACCGGGATGCAGGAGGCCGTAACCTCATTCGCAAAGGAGATAGAGGTCCACGGTTTCGTCGATACTTCCTATATATTCAACACGAACACTCCGGTCGCGCCCAACTCCAGGACGAACAACCTCAGGGTCTTCGATACCGAGGCAAACGGCTTTATGCTTAATATGGCCCAGATAAACTTCGAAAAACCGGTAAGCATGGAATCCCCGGTAGGGTTCCGCGTGGACCTTGACTATGGGCGGGATGCGCGGCTTATCCATTCGAACGGCCTTGGAAACACCGGGGATGAGTTTGACCTGCAGCAGGCGTATGCCCAGTTCTGCGTTCCGTTCACCCTGCCCCTGATGGAGAGGCTGACTTTCAAGGTAGGTAAATTTGCCACACTGCACGGCGCAGAAGTCATAGAGTCGGTCAATAATTGGAGCTTTTCGAGGTCATACCTTTTCGGCTACGCCATCCCGTTCACGCATACAGGCGTGAGGGCATATTACAAGCCTTTTGAGAATGTGCCGGTCGAAACATATATAGGTATAGTGAACGGCTGGGACCAGGTGGTCGATCTCAATAAGGCGAAGACCGTAGAGGCGCAGATATATATTACACCGATAGAACCGCTCTCTTTAGGGGTGGGAGGGATGTTCGGAGCGGAACGGGCCGACTCCGACAAAGACCTCAGGAACCTGATCGACCTTGTCGCCACCTATAAAGTGACCGACAAACTGACCCTTAAAGCAAATTATGATTACGGCTGGGAGAAGAACGGCGCCTCCGCATTTGCCGGCTACACAGACGGTAAGGACGCCACATGGGACGGCATTGCCGGCTACGTCAAATATGACCTCTTTGACTGGTGGTCCATAGCGGGCAGAGGCGAATTCTTTCACGACAGGGACGGCGTGCGGACCGGAGTCCTTACTAGCACAACAATGCCTGTGTCGGATTTGGAACTGTGGGAATTCACGCTCACGAACGAATTCAGATTATTCAAAAACCTCATAACGAGGTTCGAATACAGGTATGACAAGGCGAGCGGCCAGGTATTCACCAGCGACAAAACGACGTCAAATTATCAAAACACACTGTCCGCGGAAGTGATCGCCAGGTTCTAGGGCCGGGAGAAAGTTATGTCGGGGAAGATAGTGGTCTTAAAACATGTTGGATCTGAAGGTCCGGGCACCATAGCCGATTTTTTCGCAAATACAAAGTGGGACCTTAGTGTGATCGACCTGGGCAGGGAGAGTGCGCTCCTGGGCGAACTTACCAATATAGACGGGATCGTCTCCATGGGCGGACCGATGAACGCATATGAAGAGGAGCTATATCCGTTCCTGAAAGATGAGATCGCGTTCCTGAAGAAGGCAGTAGAGGAAGAGATCCCCACAATAGGAATATGTCTTGGGGCGCAGTTGCTGGCCAGGTCCTGCGGGGCGACGGTAAAGAGGGCGGAAGAGGAAGAGATCGGGTGGTACGATGTCGAATTGACCGAGGACGGCCTGCGCGATCCGTTATTCTCCGGGATACCGGCGAAGATACGCGTCTTCCAATGGCATCATGATACTTTTGAAATACCCGCGGGAGGCACGCTTATGGCAAAAGGCCGGGGTTGTTTGAACCAGGCGTTCAAGGTCGGCGCCAACGCGTATGGCCTTCAATTCCATGTTGAGGTGACCCCTCAGATGATAACAAGCTGGATAAGAGAGTGCGGCGAATTAAGAGAGGGTGCGGCCGATATCCTTTTTGAGTGTTATGAAGGCCGTGAAGCCCTCAGGGAGCTGACAGAGAAGCTCTGCCTTAATTTTTCCAGGATGATCTCGGTTTCACAAAGATCCGCAACCGGGCGAACCCCGGCCGGGCATAAAACGTTTTAACTAAAAAGGAGGCGGTTATGATAAATTCAGGCGATACGGCGTGGGTCCTGATATCGAGCGCGCTCGTGATGCTTATGACGGCGCCGGGGCTGGCGTTCTTCTACGGGGGGCTCGTGAGGCGCAAGAACGTCCTCGCGACGATGATGCAGTCGTTCTTCATCCTATGCCTCCTGAGCATCCAATGGATACTCTGGGGCTATACGCTATCATTCGGCCCTGACAAAGGGCACTTCATAGGAGGTCTTGCGTGGTTCGGCCTTAAAGGCGTGGGCATGGCCCCTAACGCCGATTATGCGGCCACTATACCGCATCTCCTCTTTATGGCATACCAGATGATGTTCGCGGTCATAACGCCGGCACTCATCACCGGCGCCTTCGCGGAGAGGATGAAGTTCTCTACATACGTTATATTCACGCTGCTATGGGCAACGCTGGTCTACGACCCCGTGTGCCACTGGGTATGGGGGACCGGAGGATGGTTGCGCGCTAAAGGGGCCCTCGATTTTGCCGGCGGCACGGTAGTCCATGTCTCCTCGGGTATAGCCGCGCTGGTCGCGGCACTGGTACTGGGTAAGAGGCGCGGTTATGGCCGTGAACCGATGAGCCCTCACAACCTGCCCCTTACGGTACTGGGCGCGGCGCTATTGTGGTTCGGGTGGTTCGGGTTCAATGCGGGGAGCGCGCTCGGCGCGAATGAGCTGGCGGTATGGGCATTCATCTCGACCAACACCGCGGCAGCGGCAGCCGCCCTCACATGGATGTTCATAGAGTGGAAGACGGTGGGAAAACCGACCATCCTTGGAGGGGCGACAGGAGCGGTAGCCGGCCTCGTTGCGATAACCCCTGCGGCCGGGTTCGTCTCTCCGATCTCCGCGATATTTATAGGGATAATAGTAGGGCTTGTATGCTACATGGCGGTGGCGGTCATAAAACTGAAACTGGCCTACGATGACTCTCTTGACGCATTCGGCGTCCACGGCGTGGGAGGTACGGTCGGCGCCCTTGCGACGGGCCTATTTGCCCAGAAGGCCATAAATCCCGCGGGGAACAACGGCCTCTTCTTCGGGAACCCTTCTCAATTCATGGTCCAGCTTACGGGCGTCCTGGCCACGATGGTATATTCCGTGGTGGTCACGTTCGTATTGTTGAAGGTCCTGGACGCCGTCATGGGTCTGAGGGTGGACGACGATGACGAGGTCGTGGGCCTCGACATTTCGCAGCACGAGGAGAGCGCATATACGTTGCTGGACTAATAGGAAAGGAAGGCACATATGAAACTTATAATCGCGATACTGCAGCCGCACAAGCTGGAGAATGTCCTGCAGGAGCTTGACAGGGACCAGATATATCTTAAGACGGTCTCGAACGTCCTCGGATGCGGGCGCCAGAAGGGACGTACCGAAGTATACCGGGGGAGGAAAGAGACCGGCAATATGCTGAAGAAGGTACGCCTCGAGATAGCCGTCAACGACAAGTACCTGCAGCCGGCCGTAAATGCTATAATGCGCGGCGCAAAGACGGGGAACATAGGGGACGGGAAGATATTTGTGCTCGACCTTGCAGAGTGTATGCGTATAAGGACCGGAGAGAAGGGCGGAGAGGCGATAGGATAAAAACTGGATTCTGGTTACCAAATCCGGCCCGTTTTTACTTGTATATACAGGTGGCTAAAATATAGGCACATTGTAGTGCCTCTTTAAGCAAAGAAGATAAGAACATAGGCGTTCGAACAGGTCAACGAAGTCGTGACCATTCGGACGCTTTTTTATTTGGTAAAAATAACGAAAGATAAAAGGAGGAATAGAGCGATGGCAAAGAAGAAAGAGATGATAGAGGTTAAGACCAAAAACCCTCTCGTGAACGGCTCATTTGACGAAAAGGCGGCGCGGTCGGTGATGAAGATGGTGAAGGATAAGGGTATCCAGATAATCGACCTGAAGTTCAATGACCTGCCCGGCCTGTGGCAGCACTTTTCCATACCGGCCACTGAGATGAAAGAGATGGACGATATCACACGTTCCATATGGGTGGACGGTATAGGGTTCGACGGCTCATCCATAAGAGGCTTCCAGAAGATACAGGAGTCGGACATGATACTCATACCCGACCCTTCGACCGCAGTCATAGACCCTGTCTGCGAAGTCCCTACGTTGAGCCTCATATGCGACATCTACGACCCTCTTTCCAGAAAGGCATACACGCGCGACCCCCGCTACATAGCCAAGAAGGCGGAGAAGTACCTCAAGACGACCGGGATCGCCGACAGCGTCTACTTCGGGCCGGAAGCCGAATTCTTCATCTTCAACGATGTCCGGTTCGACCAGACAGAGAACTCCGGCTACTACTTTATCGACTCCGATGAGGCGGACTGGAACACGGGGAGGACAGAAAACCCCAACCTGGGTTACAAGATAAGGTTCAAAGAAGGATACTTCCCTGTACCTCCGCATGATTCCTTACAGGACCTCAGGAGCAGGATAATCCTTAAGATGCTCGAATCCGGCATCAATGTGGAGGTCCATCACCATGAAGTCGCGACAGCCGGCCAGTGCGAGATAGACATGAAGTTCGACAAGCTGACAAAGATGGCCGACAACCTGCTCCTCTACAAATACATAATAAAGAACATGGCCAGGAAGAACGGGATGGTAGCGACGTTCATGCCCAAACCTCTCTTTGCGGATAACGGTTCGGGCATGCATTGTCACCAGAGCCTGTGGAAGAACGGCGTCAACCTATTCTACGACAAGAACGGCTATGCCCTGCTCAGCCAGACGGCGAAATACTATATAGGAGGGCTCCTGAAGCATGCCAACAGTTTAATGGCCTTCTGCGCCCCGACCACCAACTCCTATAAACGGCTTGTGCCCGGATATGAGGCGCCCGTCAACCTCGTCTATTCGGCCAGGAACCGTTCTGCGGCGGTACGCATACCTATGTACTCCGACAGCCCTAAATCGAAGCGTATAGAGTTCCGTCCGCCTGACCCGGCATGTAACGGCTACATCGCATTCAGCGCCATGCTGATGGCCGGCCTGGACGGCATACAGAACAAGATAGACCCGGGTGAGCCGAATGATGCCGATCTCTTTGAGCTGAACGAAGAAGAGCTTAAGAAGATACCGACCGTACCGTCATCTCTGCGAAGGGCGATCGATGCCCTGGAGGCGGACCACGAATACCTCCTCAAGGGAGGCGTCTTCACCAAAGATGTCATAGACATCTGGATAGAATACAAGAGAAAGAAAGAGATAGATTCCGTGCGGATGCGGCCGCACCCTTACGAATTCTACCTCTACTTCGATATTTAAACAGGTCCGGGCTTTCCCGCCGGCTGCCTTTTGACCGGAAAAGAGGCGGCCGGCGGAAAAAGATCAGGAACATATTTTTTTTAATAAAGGATGCCTATATTTTGGGCAAGAAACCGAAGAAGGTCAAGATGGTGACTATACTGATCTCCAGGGACGAAAAGAACATACAGCGCATACTGACCGATGCCCTGCAGAGGGAAGGGTATGGGACATCCGTAGACCTGAAGACGGATGATATGATGCGGCTAGCCGGCAAGATCAATGAACCCGGGGCGTCGACGCTGAAAGATATAATCACCAGGCTGGGGGAGTCGCTCTGCCGCGAAAAGAACGGTGTGCTGTACAGGTCTATCCTGGAGATCATCGAGAAACCGCTCATAGAATATACCCTCGAGAGGACGGAGGGAAATCAATTGAAGGCGGCCAGGATACTCGGGATCAACCGCAATACGATGCGCTCAAAGATAAAGAGGCTGAACATCGATGTCGATAGGTGGAAGGTGCCCATACAATGAACTTTCACAACGTTCCGGAAGAACAGGGATTATACGACCCGCGCTTTGAGCACGACAGCTGCGGTGTAGGATTCGTGTGCGACATAAAGGGCATACGGTCGAATGACATCATACGCCAGGCCCTGGAGGTGCTCGGACACCTTTCTCACCGCGGGGCGACCGGGGCCGATCCGAAAACTGGCGACGGAGCCGGCATCCTTATGCAGATGCCGCACAAATTCTTTTCTACGGTTTGCGACAGGGCAGGTATAGCGCTTCCGGGCGAGGGCGATTACGGCTCAGGCCTCGTATTCTTATCCCGTGACCCGGAAGAAAGGAAGTCCCATAAACGCATCTTCGAAAAGATCGTAAGGGAAGAGGGGCAGGTCTGCGCCGGTTGGCGGGCGGTCCCGGTAGACGATTCCGATATAGGGCTAGCGGCGCGCGAGACGGAACCGGTGATAGAACAGGTCTTCATAACGAAGGGTAAGGGGGTCTCCGATATCTTCGATTTTGAGAGGAAGCTCTATCTGATCCGAAGGCGCGTCGAAAACGCGATAAGGGGCGGCGGGGCCGCAGGCAAGGTCTCCTTTTACGTCACAAACCTGTCGTGCCGGACATTCTCCTACAAAGGCCTCCTGACGCCTTCTCAGACGGGAAATTTCTTCCCCGACCTGAAAGACCGGGCAATGGAAAGCGCCATATGCGTCGTCCATTCGCGCTACAGCACCAATACGTTCCCGACATGGGACCTTGCCCAGCCGTTCCGTTTCCTGGCCCACAACGGGGAGATAAACACCCTGCGCGGCAATATAAACTGGATGCATGCGAGGGAAGGTCTCTTGAAGAGCAGGCTCTTCGGGAAGGACATCAGGAAGATAATGCCTGTCATAGTTCCCGGCGGCAGCGATTCGGCGAACATCGATAATGTCTTTGAACTGCTCGTACTGTCCGGCAGGTCTATGCCTCACGCGATGAGCATGCTCATACCGTCCGCATGGGAAGAGAACGGTCTCATGAAGAAGAAGATAAAAGACTTCCACAGGTACCACGCCTGCCTGACCGAACCATGGGACGGCCCGGCGGCCATAGCGTTCACGGACGGGACGAGGGTCGGCGCTGTATTGGACCGGAACGGCCTGCGCCCCGCTCGGTACATAATAACGAAACGGGATCTTGTCGTCATGGCCTCGGAAGTAGGGGTGCTCGATATCAACCCTTCGGATATACTCGTCTCCGCGAAACTTGAGCCGGGCAAGATGTTCTTCATAGATACCGCCGAGGGGCGCATAATAGACGACGATGAGATAAAGGGCGGCCTCGCATCCGGGGCTCCCTACTCCGCATGGCTCGATTCGCACCTTGTCGACCTTGAGGACTTGCCCGACGGAAAAGTGCCCGCCGATAAGGGGGATCTCCAGACGGCCCTGAAGGCGTTCGGTTATACCAGGGAAGACCTGAAGATGATCATCAAGCCGATGGCTGAAAAGGGGGTTGAGCCGATCGGTTCCATGGGAAACGACACGCCGCATGCGGCGCTATCGGAGGTCCCGCAGCTTATTTACAGCTACTTCAAACAGCTGTTCGCACAGGTGACTAACCCGGCCATAGACCCCATACGCGAAGAGCTCGTCATGAGCCTGGAGACGTATCTCGGCCCGGAGGGGAACCTCCTGGACGAAACGGATGAGCATTGCCGGCGGCTCAGGGTGAAACGGCCAATACTCACTAACGAGGAACTGGCGAAGATACGCGCGATAAAGAAGAACGGCTTCAGGACAAAGACGATATCCACCCTCTTTGACCCATCCGATAAGGACGGGTTTGAAAATACGCTATCGTCGATATGCCGCAAGGTCTCTTCCGCGATACGGGAAGGGTGTACCTTCATCATATTGAGCGACCGCGGCGTCGACAGGGACCATGCGGCCCTGCCGGCCCTTATGGCGATCGGCGCCGTCCACCACCATCTCGTCAGGAAGGCATTGCGGACGAGGATAGGCATCATAGTGGAAAGCGGAGAGCCGCGCGAGGTGCACCATTTCGCGCTCCTCTTCGGCTACGGCGCGGACTGCGTCAACCCGTACCTGGCCTATGAGACGATCGGCCATCTTAAGGCAACGGGCGAACTCTCTCCGAACGTTAAAGTTGCGCTCAAGAATTATATTGCGGCGGTGAACAAAGGCATAATGAAGGTCCTTTCCAAGATGGGGATATCGACGCTCCAGAGCTACAGGGGCGCCCAGATCTTCGAGGCGCTGGGCCTGAATAAAGACGTGGTGGAGAGGTGTTTTGCAGGGACCGTCTCCAGGATAGGCGGATCCGATCTCAACGCCATCCAGGAAGAGTACCTTTCGAGGCACAGGGAGGCATACCCGGCAGGAGTCTACCCGCAGCCGTATCTCGCCTCGGGCGGCATCTACCAATGGAAAAAGGACGGGGAGTTCCACCTCTGGAACCCCGACAGCATAGCGGCCCTTCAGGACGCCGCAAGGAAGGACGACTATCCAAGGTATAAGGAGTTTGCAAAACTTATCAATGACCAGCGGGAACACCCGACTACCCTCAGGGGCCTCCTCGCCTTCAGGAAAGCGGTGCCGATACCCATCGACGAAGTAGAACCCGTTGAAGATATAGTGAAACGCTTCGCGACGGGCGCCATGAGCTTCGGGTCCATAAGCAGGGCCGCGCATGAAACGATAGCGATAGCGATGAACCGCCTCGGCGGGCGCTCAAACACGGGAGAGGGCGGAGAAGACCCCGCAAGGTTCAGTCCCCTCCCGAACGGCGATTCGGTCCGGAGCTCCGTCAAACAGGTCGCATCAGGGAGATTCGGCGTCACCATAAATTACCTTGTGAACGCTGATGAGCTCCAGATAAAGATCGCCCAGGGTGCCAAGCCCGGAGAAGGAGGCCAGCTGCCCGGACATAAGGTCAGCGCCACCATCGCCAAAACCCGTTATACTACACCCGGCGTCACGCTCATATCTCCGCCGCCGCACCACGACATATACTCGATCGAAGACCTCGCCCAGCTTATCTTCGACCTCAAGAACGCAAACCCCAGGGCGCGCATAAGCGTGAAGCTCGTATCCGAGGCAGGGGTTGGTACGGTCGCGGCAGGGGTGGCAAAAGGGCATGCAGACATGATATTGATCGCGGGAGGGGACGGGGGCACCGGCGCCTCCCCGTTAAGTTCCATACGCCACGCCGGGCTGCCCTGGGAACTGGGGCTTTCGGAGACGCACCAGACGCTCGTCCTCAACAGGCTGAGGAGCAGGGTACGCCTCCAGACGGACGGTCAGATGCGTACAGGCAGGGACGTGGCAATAGCGGCGTTATTGGGCGCCGAGGAGTTCGGGTTCAGCACCGCCGTACTAATAGTCATGGGATGCGTCATGCTGCGCCATTGCCATCTCAACAACTGTTCCCTGGGCGTAGCGACCCAGGACGCTGCCCTGGAGAAGAGATTTTCCGGGAGGCCCGAGCATATCATTAATTATTTCCATTTTGTGGCACAGGAGCTGCGCGAGATCATGGCTTCTCTGGGTATAAGGAAGATCGACGACATGGTAGGGAGGACCGACCTGCTCGAAACAGATGAGAATATCTGCCGTAAGAAGACGCGCATGATAGACCTCTCAAAGGTACTCTACAGGCCGGCCGCGGGTCCGGAGAACGGCGTACACCGGACAAGATACCAGGACCATGGGATCGACAGTGTCCTGGACCTCAGACTGATCGAACTGTCGAAAGATGCCCTGGAAAAGAGAGCGCCGGTGCTGGTGAGATCCGTCATCCGCAATACCGACAGGACGACCGGCGCCATGCTGAGCGGCCGCGTCTCGGCTCTTTACGGCGAAGAGGGCCTGCCCGAAGATACCATACACTGCGGGTTCAAAGGCGTTGCGGGGCAGAGCTTCGGCGCCTTCCTCGCAAAAGGGATCACCTTTGAGCTTGAGGGTATGACCAACGACTACGTCGGTAAAGGCATCTCGGGCGGAAAGATAATAGTATATCCGGACAGGCGTACGGACTACCTCCCGGAAAAGAATATACTGATAGGCAATACGACGTTTTACGGCGCGATAAGCGGTGAGGCATACATAAGGGGCATAGCCGGAGAGCGCTTCGCCATACGCAATTCCGGGCTCTACGCGGTCGTCGAGGGCCTCGGAGACCATGGATGCGAATACATGACCGGCGGCAGGGTGGTCATCCTGGGAAAGACCGGGAGGAATTTTGCGGCAGGCATGTCCGGAGGGATAGCTTACATTTACGATGACCCGCGTTTCGCCTCCAAATATAACAGGGAGATGGTCGAGCTGGAAGAGCTGTCAGAGAGCGACATAGAGACGCTGCGGACGCTCATATCCAACCACCATCGCTACACCGGAAGCGCCGTCGCCGGGAAGATACTCGATAATTTCCAATACGAGGTGCGGGCTTTCATCAAGGTCATGCCGGTAGAATATAAACAGGTCCTGGGCCAGAGAAAAAGCGCGGGAAAACCGGACCTGGTAGAGGTGTCCGATGGGTAACCCGAACGGTTTTTTAAAAGTGAAGCGCGACACATTCGCCTACAGGCCCGTATGCGAGCGCCTGAAGGATTACCGCGAGGTCACGGCCATCCCCGGCGCCGCCCATTCGGAAGACCAGGCATCCCGTTGCATGGACTGCGGCACGCCGTTCTGCCACTGGGCCTGCCCGATAGGCAACTACATACCGGAATGGAACGACCTCGTCTTCCACAAACAATGGGCAAAGGCATTCGAGCTCCTGCGCGCGACCAACAATTTCCCCGAGATCACAGGGCGGCTATGTCCCGCTTTATGCGAATATTCATGCGTCCTCGGGATAAACGACGACCCGGTGACCATAAGGGAGAACGAACTGGCGATAATCGAGAACGCTTTCAAGAGAGGCATAATAAAGCCGGTCCCGCCCGGGCGGAGAAGCGGGAAGAGGGTCGCCGTAATAGGGTCCGGTCCGGCCGGCCTGGCGGCGGCTGACCAGCTTAACAGGGCGGGCCACAGCGTGACCGTTTTTGAGAGAGACGATAAGGCAGGGGGCATATTACGGTATGGCATCCCGGACTTCAAGCTGGAGAAGCGCATAATCGACCGGCGCCTGAATATACTGGAAAGGGAAGGGGTAGAATTCGTGATCCGGACTGAGGCGGGGTGCGATATAAAGACGACGGCGCTCATAAAAGATTTTGACGCCTTATGCCTTGCGGGCGGAAGCCGCGTGCCGCGGGACCTCCGGATAGAGGGGAGAGACCTTAAAGGCATACACTTTGCCATGGAATACCTGATGCAGGCGAACAGGCGCGCCTCAGGCGAAACCATATCTGCCGACAGGCTGATAGATGCCCGGGATAAACGCGTCGTCGTGATAGGCGGCGGTGATACGGGCGCGGATTGCGTGGGCACGGCTCACAGGCAGGGGGCAAGGTGCGTGGTGCAGCTGGAGGTGATGCCAAAACCGCCGTCGGGCAGGACGGACAGCCAGCCATGGCCGAGATACCCGCTCATATTGAAGACGTCGACAAGCCATGAAGAGGGCGGAGAACGCCACTGGTCCGTCTCTACAAAAAGGTTTGAGGGAAAGGGAGGGCACGTCAGTAAGATCGCATGCGTCCGCCTCGAAGCCGTGATGACGGGTAAAGGTGCCGCCCCGGAGATGCGGGAGATGGCCGGGAGCGATTTTTACATCGACGCAGACCTGGTGATACTGGCCATAGGATTCGTACATCCGGAAAGGAGCGGGCTTCTCGACTCTCTGGGGATCGATCTGGATGGCCGCGGACAGGTAAAGACCGACGGCCGTTTCATGACCTCCATGAAAGGCGTATTCGCCTCTGGCGATATGCGCCGGGGGCAATCCCTGATCGTCTGGGCCATCTCCGAAGGCAGGCAGGCGGCACATTACATAGACCTATACCTTATGGGAAAGACCGTACTGCCAAAATTTTAGTTGAAATATGGCACATCCTGTGCTATAGTACCGCCTGTAAGACGGGTGGAAGCATAGAAGCTCACCTGGAACGCAAGGTAAGCTTCTTTTATTTTGTTACCTTATATGAAAAACGAGATATATCTTTTATCGGCAGTCCTTGTACCGACCGTAGGGGCATTTCTCCTTCCGCTTGCCGGTTCGGTTTCGGTCCGGTTCAGGAACGCGCTCGCCCTCATACTCGTGTCTGTATCTTTACTGGCTTCCGCGGCCCTGATCCCGGCGCTTGGGTCCGGCACGGTCGTGAAGGCGGTCATACCTTTCTCGCCCGGGTTCGATTTCGTCCTTGTCGCAGACCACCTCGCCGTATTCATGGCCATCGTCTCATCTTTCATAGGCGCCGTCATCGTCTTCTACTCTTTCGGGTATATAAGCCACTACAAAAACCAGAATGAATACTATCTGATGGTAGTACTATTCCTCGGATCGATGATGGGGCTGGTCTTCTCGGGCAACCTCATCTTCCTGTATATGTTCTGGGAGATGACCGCCCTGGCCTGCTGGCGCCTGATAGGATTCTTCAGGGAACGTCAGCATGTATTGCGGGCGGACAAGGCATTCCTTGTCACCGTCTTCGGAGCGCTCGTAATGCTCATAGGGTTCATCTTGATCTACACCCAGACAGGTTCCTTCGAGCTTTCCGTGATAAAAGAGAAACTGCAGGCTACGCCCGTTTCGGACACGGCGGTCCTGCTTATCCTTGTCGGCATATTTTCGAAGTCCGCGACGCTCCCGTTCCATACCTGGCTCCCGGATGCCGGCGTCGCGCCGTCACCGGTAACGGCCCTTCTCCATGCGGCAGTCCTGGTGAAGATCGGCGTTTACGTATTTGCGCGGCTCTTTATCGCCACCTTCAGCGTCAGCGCCATGTGGCACGTAGCGATACCGGCGGTCGTCGCGGTGAGCGCCCTCGTCTCGGCCGGGGCCGCACTCGTGGAAACGGACATGAAAAGGATCATAGCCTATTCAACGGTAAGCCAGCTTGCATTCATATTCTTCGGCTTCGCCGTGGGTAACGACGTGGGCATAGCCGGGGCCCTGCTTTATATACTTATGCACGGCCTCGCAAAGGGAGGGCTCTTCCTATGCGCGGGCATAGTGGAGCAGAATACACATACCAAAGATATAACGAAGATGGGCGGCCTCATGCAGACGATGCCTATAACGGCCGTATCTTTCATCATCTGCGCATTTTCGGTGATGGGCCTGCCACCTTTCGGCGGCTTCTTCAGCAAATATCTGGTATTCTCCGGCGCGATCAACTCCGGGCAACTGGCCGTCACCTCCGTCTTCCTGGTGGGTGCATTCCTGACCATAATGTATCTATTGAGGATATTCAACCTTATATTTCTCGGTGAGCAGAAGGTCCGCGCGACAGAGGCATCTGCGACTATGCTCATTTCGGTCGCGCTCCTGGCCGCGCTCTCGCTGGCGGCGGGGGTATGCATATATTATCCGTCTATCTTCACCCAGACGGCGGTCAGACAGATGTTAGGTACCCTATGACAAATATACCCCTTTATCTCTTCATACTTGTTCCTGTTGCGGCCGGGATCGCTGTGCTCTTCGTGCCGGGAAAGGCACGGTATATCAAAGAGACGATATCGCTTCTTGCCGCGGTCCTTCTCTTCGTATTTTTGACTGCGCTGAAGGGGCAGGAGGTACATTCCGCCCTCACCTGGTTATCACCGGGGATAGAATTTTCGCTGCGCCTGTACCATTTTAACGCGTTCATAATCCTCGCAACCTCGTTCTTCGGCCTTTTGACCATCCTCTATTCCAGCGTATTCATGGCCGGCAAGGACCGCTCCAACCAGTTCTATTCGTACCTGCTGATATCCATCGGCTTCGCCAACGGCGCCGTCCTGGCGGATAACCTGATCGTCCTCCTCTTCTTCTGGGAGGGGCTTCTCGTCACCCTCTTCGGTATGATCGCCATCGGCAATAAGAACGCTTTCAAAACGGCAACCAAGGCGTTGATCATAGTCGGCATAAGCGACCTTATCATGATGGCCGGCATCGCGCTTTCGGCCCACCTCGGCGGGACGTTCGAGATATCGAAGATGAAGCTGACGGTCGACGGGCTGGGGGGAGTTGCATTCATACTGCTCATAACGGGCGCCGTCGCAAAAGCCGGCTCTATGCCTTTCCATACCTGGATACCGGATGCCGCCGTCGACGCGCCGCTGCCGTTCATGGCGTTCGTCCCGGCAGCGCTGGAAAAACTTATAGGCATATATCTCCTCACGCGCATCTCGCTCGACATCTTCACCCTTACACCTCATTCGTGGGCAAGCACGGTCCTCATGGCGATAGGTTCGATAACTCTCTTCCTTGCGGTAATGATGGCATTGGTGCAGAAGGACTATAAACGGCTCCTGTCTTACCACGCCATAAGCCAGCTCGGCTACATGGTCCTGGGCATAGGCACATTCACGCCGGTCGGGATCGTCGGCGGCATATTCCACATGATAAATAATGCGTTATATAAGAGCGGCCTCTTCCTGACCGGAGGGGCGGTGGAGCGGCAGGCGGGGACTACAGACCTGGATAAACTGGGAGGCCTGGGCAGGCAGATGCCGGTCACGTTCGCGTGTTTCATCATAACGGCCCTTTCCATATCCGGGGTGCCGCCGTTCAACGGTTTCTTCTCCAAAGAGCTTATATACGACGGCGCGCTGGAATGCGGACGCATCTTTTATATCGCCGCGATAGCAGGATCCTTCCTGACGGCGGCCTCATTCCTGAAGCTGGGGCACGCGGCATTCCTCGGGAAGGGGAGAGAGCCCGGGATGTCGAAGGTAAAAGAGGCGCCGGTCCTTATGCTCATACCGATGGCCGTAATCGCGGCGGTCTGTGTCATATTCGGCGTATGGAACTCTTTTCCTATCAACGGGCTGATCGTACCTATCCTGGGTGAGGCGCGCGCTCATGGGCATATCTTCTCGGGATTCCCGGCCAACGCGACGCTCGTCCTTATAACCGTCGCCGTACTGGTCGCGGCGCTCGTGAACCATATCTACGGCGTAAGGCGCACGGGAAGAGGGGCCGGGGCAGTCGACCATATCCATCACGCGCCCGGGCTCCGCTATATCTATGATAAGGCGGAGAGGGGATACCTCGATCCGTATAACATATGGAGCCGGGCAGTGAAAGTTTTTTCCGCCGCGGCCATGTTATTCGACAGGACCATAGATCTCATCTACGACCGCCTCGTGGTGGGGGCGGCGTCCTTCTCTTCGTCCGCTATCAGGGGGCTGCACAACGGAAATTATAAGACATATATGCTCTGGTCGATGATAACCGCCGCCATCCTCATCGCCATTATCGCGGGGGTGATATAGATGCCTTACCTGTTCATACTGATGCCGATGATCGGCATAATGATCCTGAATATATTTTTCGGGAAGCGCCTGAAACGCTTTGCCTTCTGGTTTGCGTTCGCGCTCTTCTTTACACAGATGATCATAGCCGTATTTCACCGCCTTATCACGGTGGAAACAGGATCCGGCTATACCGATATCTTCTTTAAAGCCGATTTTTTAACGGACCACCTCAGCTTCATAATGCTTCTCTCCATAGGTATCGTCTCTTTCGCAAGCATCCTCGTCTCGCGTCATGCCATACCTGAAGATAAGAGCAGGTTCAAGTTCATAAACCTTCTTATGGTGGCGTCCATCGGCATGAGCGGTATCGCCATAGTGAAGGACCTCTTTTCGCTTTACGTATTCCTTGAGATAACATCGATATCGGCGTTCATCCTGATCGCATTCCAGAGGGACATCCTCGGGCTTGAGGGTTCATTCAAATATATAATGCTCTCGGCCCTGGCGACTATAGCGATGCTCGTGGCCATAGCGATATTCCTGCTCATATCGGAGAGCACCTCATTCGACTCGATAGCCGCCGCCCTCAAGGACTCGCGCTCGAGCCGCCTGGTGCTCTTAGCCATAGGCCTCTTCCTGTGCGGCCTGTTCATAAAAGGAGGCGTGGTCCCTTTTCACGGATGGCTTCCGGACGCATATTCCGCGGCGCCCGCACCCGCATCGGTGCTCCTTGCGGGCATAGTCACGAAGGCCTGCGGCATCTACGGTATAATAAGGGTGGTGACCTCCGTCTTCGGTTTTGACGAAACGATCAAAAATATCCTGCTCATCGCCGGCACGGTCTCTATGCTGGTAGGCGCCGTCGCGGCGCTCGGGCAGAAGAACCTTAAGAGGATGCTTGCCTACTCGAGCATAAGCCAGATAGGGTACATAGTCGTCGGTTTCGGCACGGGCACGGCGCTGGGAATCGCGGGGGCGATATTCCATTTCTTCAACCATGCGATATTCAAATCGCTCCTTTTCGTGAATGCGTCGGCCCTGGAGATGGAGACGGGCACCAACGAGATGGATGCGATGGGAGGGGTATCCGAGAAGATGCCGGTCACGGGCACCACATCCATCATCGGCTTTCTCTCGGCCTCAGGCATACCGCCGCTCGCGGGGTTCTGGAGCAAGCTTATTATAGTGATAGCATTATGGAAGACCGGAAATTACTTATACGCGGTGATAGCGGTGCTTGCGGGGATCATCACGCTGGCATACCTCCTCACCATGCAGAGAAGGATATTCTTCGGTAAACTTGCCGCCGGGCTGGAAAACCTGAAAGAGGCGGGGCCGGGGATCACGACGGCGGCGATATTCCTGGCCGCCATAACGATTGTCGCGGGGATATTCTTCCCTTTAATATTCGATAAATTGATCATGCCGATGAACGGGATGGCTTTATTCTAAAGAGGGGATAGATGACGCTCGATACGTTTCTTCTTGCAGTGACATTGGCTTTCTCGCTGTGGACGGTCATGGCCAAAAGCCTGCTCCGTTCCGCCATAGGGCTGGCCGCCACGAGCGTGGCGGTGACGGTTCTCATGTTCAGGCTGAATTCGCCGCTCGCGGCGGTATTCGAACTATCCGTCTGCTCGGGTCTCATCACGGTCATATTCATAAGCACCATAAGCCTCACAAAGCCCCTGGCCGCAAAAGAGGCGATCGAAGCGGGGAAGGCGCACGTAAGGCGATTCCGATACCTGTTCGTCCTGGTTGCAGCCGCCGGCATCGGGATGCTCTTCCTGAACCTCGTACCGGACTTCAAGCCACATTGCTCCGCGGCCGCTTCCGATGCGCGCGCCATACTGTGGAACTTCAGGCAGATGGACCTCTTCGGGCAGATAATAATCATCATAGTGGGGGCGCTGGGCGTGGTGGTGCTTTTTGCGGAAAGGGGCAAAGATGAGCGGTGACATGCTGCAGGTGACCCTCTCTTTCGGGTTCTTTATAGTGCTTATCTTCATAACCGGATTTTACTGCCTGCTGGTGACGCGTAACCTTATACGCGCGCTCATATCCATAGAGCTTCTCATGAAGGCGGTGACGCTGCTCTTCATGGTAGTCGGATATGTCACTAACCGCACGGCGCTGGCCCAGGGCTTGATAATAACCGTCATCGTGATAGAGGTGGTCCTTGCCGTCGTTGTCGGCGGCGTCATATTGAGCATATTTACACGGAACAATTCTATCGATGCCTCTCTCCTGAAGAAATTGAAAGGTTAATGGCATGACCGATCTCATACTTCTGCCACCGGTAAGTTTTATCATAGTCCTGGCCGTCATGATGGCCATGGCAAAGCTCTTTTCGCGGCTCGCTTTCAAGAGCAGGGGGAAGGACGGAGATATGCGAAAGTCCTATGCGTGCGGGGAGGACGTCCCGTCCGGCCAGGCACAACCCGATTACGGCCAGTTCTTCCCGTTTGCCTTCTTCTTCACGGTGCTGCACGTAGTCGCGCTTACGATATCGACCATACCCGCCGTCACGGCGGGATCGTCCCTGATCGCGCTCGTATATATATCCGGGGCGGTCACAGGATTATTCATACTGTTCAGGAGATGATATGAAGTTTACGGAAAAGGTGACTAACTGGGCGCGGATCAAGTCGCCGTGGATACTCCACTTCAATACCGGGGCCTGCAACGCCTGCGACATAGAGATCATCGCGGCGCTCACCCCGCGATATGACCTGGAACGTTTCGGGGTGCAGCTCAAGGGCACTCCCAGGCATGCGGATGTGCTCATCTGCTCCGGGCCGGTCACAAAACAGGTCAAGTCGCGGCTGAGGCGTATTTACGAGCAGATGCCGGAACCGAAATTCGTCGTAGCCGTAGGGACCTGCTCCTGCTCCGGCGGCGTCTTCGACGGGTGCTATAGCGTGGAATCGGGCGTGGATAAGGTAATACCGGTAGCGGCGTACATACCCGGCTGCCCGGCCAGCCCCAAGGCGATAATAGACGGGGTCGTAAAATTGCTGGTGAGCCTCGAGGAGAAGGAAGAGAGGGAGAAGAGATGACCGCTGAAGAGACGATCGTCTCCGGATTCCAGGATAAGTTCGCGAACCTTGCCGGGAAGATAAGGGTGGCCAGGCAGAGGCGCATCTTCATAGAAGGCGTCGATCACCTTAATTTTTCTGAAGTATTCGATTACGCGGTGCGGGAGCCGGGATTCTCGATCCTGCTTACCATAACCGGACTGGACGAAGGCCAGACGCTCGGTTTCATATACCACATGGCAAGGCCGGACGGGATCATACTCAATATCAAGACATCCGTCCCGAAAGAGAGACCTGTCCTGAAGACGGTCTGCCGCACCTTCCCCGGCGCAGAGAACTACGAACGCGAGGTGGCCGATCTTTTAGGCGCGGTGATCGAGGGGCTCCCGGAGGGGAAACGTTACCCGCTGCCGGACGATTGGCCGGCCGGGCAGTACCCGCTGCGGAAGGACTGGAAACCCGAAACCAAAGACGAGAAGGAGACACAGTAATATGCATAAAGTGGTGATCCCCATAGGACCTCAGCACCCAGCGCTCAAGGAACCGGAGAGCTTCAGGGTCACGCTGCAGGGAGAACGCATCATGGCATTCAGCGCGCGGCTCGGTTACAACCACCGCGGCATCGAGAAAGCGTGCGAAGAACGCACATACACACAGGACGTCTATCTGGCGGAACGCGTATGCGGGATATGCTCGCATGCCCATTCGACATGTTTTGTCCAGGCGGTCGAGGAGATAGCCGCTCTCGCGGTACCTAAGCGAGCCCTGTACATCAGGACACTGGTGGGCGAACTGGAGAGGATACACAGTCATCTCCTGTGGCTCGGGGTGGCGGGACACGAGGTGGGATTCGACACCCTTCTCATGTACACGTGGCGCGACCGGGAGATCGTGATGGATATCCTGGCATCCCTTACGGGCAACCGCGTGAACTACGGGATAAACACCATAGGCGGTGTCCGGCGGGATATAACGCCGGAACAGGCAAAATATGTCCTCGCAGGTATCAATAAACTGGAAGAGCGGACCAAATATTACATACAGGTGGCCAAGGAAGAGGTGACATTGATACAGCGTTTATCGGGCGTAGGCATGCTGTCGCACGAAGCCGCAATAAAACTCGGCGCCGTAGGCCCGACCGCGCGCGCTTCCGGGGTGGACAGGGACACGCGCCGCGATGACCCGTATGCCGCATACGGAGAGCTGGACTTCAAGGTCGTCACGGATGACCACAACGACGTTTACGGGAGGACCCTGGTGAGGATGGGCGAGCTCATGGAGTCGTATAAGATGATCCGGCAGGCCCTGAAGAAGATGCCGGACGGCCCCATAACCGTAAAGGCGCCCCGCAAGATACCGGCAGGGGAGGCGGTAAGCCGTTACGAAGCCCCGCGCGGAGAGGACGTGCATTACGTCAAGTCGAACGGTACGGAGAGACCGGAAAGGGTGAAGATGAGGGCGCCCACCCTGGCGAATATGCAGACCGTGGCCACCATGCTCAAGGACAGGAATCTCGCGGATCTTCCGATAGTGATAGCCGCGATAGACCCGTGCTTCTCCTGCACGGACCGCCTGACGCTCGTAAAAGATCTTTCAACCAGGGAGAGGAAGGTCATGAAGTGGGAAGAGCTCCATTCATACAGCATGGGCTGGTACAACGCAAAGGGTATAGAATTTTCGGAGCTTAACAAAAAATTAAAAAGGCTGATGGCAGGAAGGCGCTGATGCTCATTTCGATAGTAAACATCCTCATATTCCCGGGTTTTCTGTTCCTGGCCGTTTTAGGGTTTGCCGCCGAATACATAGACCGTAAACTTTACGCGCGGCTGCAGAACAGGGTGGGTCCGCCGTGGTATCAGCCCGCCGCCGACTTCATAAAACTTCTGGGAAAAGAAGATATAGTGCCTGAGGAGGCGAACCCGGCAATATTCAAATTGATGCCGATATTCGCCCTCACGGCCACAATCACCTCCATATCCTATATCCCGCTGTGGGGGGAGAACGCCCTCTTCTCGTTCAACGGAGACCTCATAGTGGTCCTGTATCTTCTGACGCTTCCGACCATCACCTATTTCCTCGGCGGATGGTATTCGACCTCTCTCTTCTCCAGGATAGGCGCAGTCAGGGCGCTCACGCAGCTCTTCGCGTACGAGGTGCCGTTCTTCATAAGCATACTGGCACCGGCGATGCTCGCCAATACCTGGTCGTTAAGCGAGATGGCCGCCTTCTATGCGGACCACAGCTGGTACTGGCTCTTCAATATCCTGGGATTCGCCATATCGCTCGTGGCGCTCCTGGGTAAGCTGGAAAAGGTGCCGTTCGATATCCCTGAGGCGGAGACCGAAATAGTGGCCGGCACGTTCACGGAATACAGCGGCCGTCTCCTTGGCCTCTTCCGCCTGAACCTCGATATAGAACTTGTCGTATGTTCCTCTCTCCTGGCGGCCGTTTACCTTCCTTTCTGGCTCGATCTCCCTGCGGTCACCGGCTTCCTGGTATTCCTGGCCAAGGTCCTGTTCATAATCTGTCTTCTATCTTTCCTCAGGACGCTCTTCGCGCGCCTGCGCATAGACCAGATGGTCGCATTTTGCTGGAAGGTCCTTGCGCCGTGCGCATTTGTACAATTTTTGTTTGACCTCTATGCGAAAGGGTTCCTGGTGAAGATATGATACGCCCCGGAAAGATGATACGACAGCTCCTGGAATCTTTTTTCAGGCGTCCCGCAACGACAAAATACCCCTTTATGAAGAAGGCGACCGACATGCCGGAACATTTCCGGGGGAAGCTCCTGTTCCATCCGGAGAAATGCATCGGCTGCAAAATGTGCATGAGGGACTGCCCGTCGAACGCCATCACCATAAAGAAGGTGGGGGAGAAGAAGTTCGAAGCCGAAATAGACCTGGGCAAATGCATATACTGCGCACAGTGCGTCGACACGTGCCCGAAAAAAGCGCTTGAGGCCACCGGAGAGTTCGAGCTCGCCTCTCTGGACCGCAAAAAACTTAAGGTCACATTCCGTGCAGACGATAAAGTCGCTCCTCAAGGATAGGCTCACCGGCGCTAAGAGGATAGCCGTCCTGGGCGTCGGCTCGGACCTGAGGGCCGATGACGAAGCCGGCCTCCTTGTGGCGAAAGGACTGCTGAAGAACAGCCCGTCCCGGAAGGGCAGGGTCCCGATCGCGGCCTTCATAGGAGCTACCGCCCCCGAGAACCTTACCGGAGAGATAAAACGTTTTAAGCCCTCGCACCTCCTCATAATCGACAGCGCGGAGTTCGGCAATAAGCCCGGCACGATCCTCGTGTTGAAGCCGGCCGACATAAAAGAAGGGGTGACCTTTTCCACACACCTCATGCCGGCCAGGATCCTGTCCGAATATTTTCATACCTCCATGAAATGCGACATAACCATAATAGGCATCCAGCCCGGGACGATGAAGTTCGGCAAGCCCGTATCGAAATCGGTAAAGAGCGCGGCGAAAGAGGTCATCGCGGCCATCCTCAGCGCGGCGAAACGCTGATCAGTCTATGCGCTACAAGATGATCATCTTCGACATAGACGGCACCATCACCACCCATATAAGTTCCTGGCGCTACATACACGAAAAGCTGCGCATGTGGGACGATATCGCCTTCCGTTATCAGAAGAGGTTCCTGGCCGGGAAGATAAGCTACAGGAAATTCTGCGAACTCGATGCCGCGCACTGGAGAGGCCTGCCCGAGGCGCGCATACGCCGCATATTCGGGACCGTCCGGTATTCAAAGAACGCGGCGCGCTACATAAGGAAACTTAAAGAGGCGGGGTTCATACTGGTCGCCGTCTCTACCGGGTTACAGTTCATGGCCGACAGGATAAAAAGAGAGCTCGGGTTCGATCACGCCGTATCGAATGAGCTCGCTTGCCGGGGAGGCATCATCACAGGCAGGGTCAAGATCAATATATCGCACGGAGCAAAGGGAAAGATACTTAAGAAGATATTCAGGCGCTTCGGGGTCAGGCCGGATGAGGTGATAAGCGTGGGGGACAGCGAAGGAGACATCCCGCTCGCTAAGAATTCCGGATACTCGATAGCGTTCAACTCCTCCAGCGCCCGTCTCTCGAAGATCGCCGACTATGACTGCAGGACGAAGGATTTCGGTGAAGTATACAAAAAGATACTGAGGATAACATATGAATAAGGGATTCCTCCCGGCCTCCGCAGAAGAGATGGAACGGCGCGGCTGGAAAGAACCGGATATCGTCCTGATCACCGGCGACGCCTATGTGGACCACCCGTCCTACGGCACTGCTCTCATCGGAAGGGTGCTCGAATACGCCGGATTCCGGGTTGGGATAATAGCGCAGCCTGACTGCAGCCGTACGGACGACTTCAAAAGACTCGGAAGGCCGAAACTCTTCTTCGGGGTCACCGCGGGAAACCTCGATTCTATGGTGGCCAACTATACGGCCAACCGGAAGATACGCACCGGTGACGATTATTCTCCGGGCGGCAGGGCAGGCCTGAGGCCGGACAGGGCGACCATCGTCTACACAAATAAGATAAAGGAAGCGTTCCCCGGGGCTGTCGTCGTAATAGGCGGGATGGAAGCGAGTATGAGGCGGCTGGCCCATTACGATTACTGGTCCGATACGGTCCGCCGCTCCGTATTGTTCGATGCCAAGGCCGATATACTAGTATACGGGATGGGGGAGAGGCAGATCACCGAGATCGCGCGCCGCCTGAGGCAGGGTGACCCCATAAAGGCGCTGGATGATATAAGGGGGACCGTTACGGCGCGCGGGGACTTAAGCGGTATCGATGGCTATATCGAGATCCCGTCGTTCGATTCGGTCAAGTCAGATAAGGATGCTTTCAATAAAGCGCTGAAGACGGTCTATTCACAGGCAGACCCGTTCCGCGGCAGGACGATAGTCCAGCGGCACGGCGACAGGTTCGCCGTACATCATCCTCCGGAACTCCCGTTAAAGACGGGAGAGATGGATAAGCTCTATAGCCTGCCGTATCTGCGTAAGCCGCATACCATATACGACGGCATCGGCGCCATCCCCGGTTTCGAGATGGTCAGGTTCTCCGTCACCTCCCACCGCGGATGCCCCGGCGGTTGTAACTTCTGCTCTCTATACCTCCACCAGGGCAGGATCGTCCAGAGCAGGAGCGAAAGATCGATAGTCGAAGAAATATCGGAGATCTCTCGCGATAAAGATTTCCGCGGTACGGTCACCGACATAGGCGGCCCTACGGCCAACCTGTACAGGGCAAGGTGTGAGCGATGGACGGATAGAGGCGCCTGTGAAGGTAAACATTGCCTGACGCCGGCGAAGTGCAAAGATCTCACGCTCGGATATCCCGAGATGATGAAGCTATGGAGATCCGTAAAGGATATCGGCAGGGTAAAACACGTATTCACGGGGAGCGGGGTCAGGTACGACCTCCTGACCGACAAAGGATCGGACGGATACTTCAACGCCTTATGTAAGGAACATATCAGCGGACAGCTCAAGGTGGCCCCGGAACACAGCGAAGAGGCGGTCCTGAAGCTTATGAACAAACCCTCTTTCAAAGTATACGAAAATTTCTTAAACAAGTTCGGCGCTATGAACGGGAGATTACGGAAGAGACAGTACCTTGTCAATTACCTGATAAGCGCGCATCCGGGCGCCCGGCTGGAAGACGCACTGCGCCTTTCGCTTGAGCTCATTAAGCTCGATATACACCCAGAACAGATACAGGACTTCATACCGCTTCCCATGACCGTTTCGGGGGGCATGTACTACACGGAGAGGGACCCTTTTACGGGAAGGCCTGTCTACGTGGCAAAGGGGGAGAGGGAGAGAAAACTGCAGAGGGCCCTCCTCCAGTATAAACAACCCAGGAACAGAAGGTATGTGCTGGAGGCGCTGAGGAAACTGGGCAGGATGGACCTTAAGACTGTATTTTTACACTAGACCATTATGACCTTAAAAGCGGTATCCCCGTATAAAATGGTGGTTGCGGACAGGAGAGGGAGGATCTTCC
The DNA here is from genome assembly GCA_041650805.1 of Candidatus Omnitrophota bacterium. Taxonomy (NCBI): domain Bacteria; kingdom Pseudomonadati; phylum Candidatus Omnitrophota; species Candidatus Omnitrophota bacterium. Next base: position 118,040 of record JBAZKM010000001.1, read on the forward strand.
CCGTGCCCGGGATAGAGCCGCTGGGCATGGAGTCAGGCAGATTTTTCCGGTTCCGCGGCGAAGACCTTATCCCCTTACCGGAAGGCAGCCGGCTCTTCATGCTTCCCGGCAGGACCCCTGTCGGTTACGACGGAGGCTCCGGCAACATAAGGGCCCTAGACAGATACCTTGCAGCCGCCGCCTTCACCCCGCCGGGCTTCACCGTGACGCATAATAGCGCCTATGAAGAGAGGGGTACCGCGCGCATCCTCCCGCTCTTCGCGTATGCTGCGGTGGCGTGGCGTAATGACAGATTTTACGCCGCCGTGACACTGGTAGACCGGGACCGTAGGCACAGCGAGGATACGATCGACATAAAGAAGGTGAGAGAAAAGATAAAGCTTTTCAGGAAGATATTCCCCCATAACCGCGTGGTACGCCACCTGGAAAGATGCGCCACCGGATACTCCTGCCCCAACGCCCAGAACTTTTTCCTCTCAAGATACGAAGCGCCCCTGCCAGTATCGCCGCGTTGTAACGCGAACTGCGCGGGGTGCATATCTTATCAGCCGCGCGGCCGCTGTCCCGCGACGCAGCCGAGGATAAGATTTACCCCGGCCCCGGAAGAGTTATCGGAAGTCGCTCTTTTTCATATCGATAATGTCCTCGGCGCAATAGTGAGCTTCGGCCAGGGCTGTGAGGGCGAACCGCTCCTGGCGGCAGATACGATATCCGAGACGATACGCCTGATAAGGCGGCGAACGCCGCGCGGCACAATACATATGAATACGAACGCAAGCCGACCGGAAGCCGTAAGGCGCCTCTTCGACTCAGGCCTCGACAGTATGCGCGTGAGCATGAATAGCGTACGGCCCGAGTACTATACGCGTTATTATAAGCCGCGCGGGTATACGTTCCGTGACGTACTGAGATCGATAGAGTCGGCCCCGGGGAAGAGAGGGTTTGTGGCGCTCAACTACCTGACCATGCCCGGATTCACCGATTCCGAGAGTGAATTCGCGGCATTGAAAGGCATTCTTAAGAGTCATAATATAGGCATGATCCAGTGGAGGAATCTCAACTTCGACCCACAGGCGTATTTCAGGGAGATCGGGCTTACCGTACCGCGCCATGATATCCTTGGCATCCGCCATGTAATAGCCTCTCTCAAAAAAGATTTCCCCGGGCTGCTCATGGGCTACTTCAACCCGCCTAAAAAGGGCCAAAAAAAATCTTGACATAAGCAAAAGATGTGATAATATAACAGATGACAGTTCGAAGCGGAACTATGCAAAAACAAAGGCGTTTTAGGGCCGGACCATCGGCGCTTAAAACGCCCTTTCTGTTTGTAGGGGATAGGAAGATGCCAAAGTACATATTCATAACCGGGGGTGTAATATCGAGCCTGGGGAAGGGTATCGCGTCGGCATCTATCGGAAGGATAATGGAGGCGCGCGGCCTCAAGATAACCCTCCTGAAGCTTGACCCTTACATAAACGTCGACCCGGGAACGATGAACCCTTTCCAGCACGGAGAGGTGTATGTTACCGATGACGGCGCCGAGACGGACCTTGACCTGGGACACTACGAACGATTCACCAATGCGAAACTGACCAAATTCAATAACGCCACCACCGGTCAGGTCTATAACACGGTCATCTCGCGTGAACGGCACGGCGATTACCTGGGCAAGACGATCCAGGTGATCCCGCACATCACGGATGAGATAAAGAGACGGATAAAGAAAGTGGCCGAGGTCTCGGATGCGGATATAATACTCGTGGAGATAGGCGGGACCGTCGGCGACATAGAGGGGCTGCCCTTCCTTGAAGCGGCGCGCCAGTTCCGGCTGGAGGCCGGATATAACAATACCCTTTACGTACACGCCACGCTCATCCCGTATATGCGCGCGGCGGGGGAGATCAAGACGAAGCCGACGCAGCACAGCGTCGGCAAGCTGCGTGAGATAGGTATCCAGCCGGACATCCTGATATGCCGCACGGAGAAGCCCCTGGCCCCGGACGTGAAAGAGAAGATATCCCTTTTTTGCAACGTCCATAAAGAGGCGGTCATCGAGGGACGGGACGCCGACTGCATATACGAGATCCCGCTCTTATTCAAAGAACAGAAGCTGGACCACATCATCCTTGACCACTTCGGCTTGCGGTCCAGGTCGACAGACCTGAAACGCTGGAAGAGAGAGGTCGTCGACAGGGCGCTCCATCCCGCGCATAAAGTCACCATAGCGCTGATAGGGAAGTATATAGCGCTGCAGGATGCCTATAAATCTATCTACGAGTCGCTTGCCCACGCGGGCATACATAACGATACCAGGGTCGAGATCAGGAAAGTGGACTCGGAAGAGATAGAGAAGGTGGGGGCGGAAAAGCTCCTGAAAGGCGTCTCCGGCATACTGGTGCCGGGCGGCTTCGGCTACCGCGGCATCGAAGGGAAGATAGGGACGATAGAGTTTGCCAGGAAGAACTATATACCGTTCCTGGGGCTCTGCCTGGGCATGCAATGCGCGGTAATAGAATTTTCCAGGAATGTGTGCGGCCTGAAAGACGCCAACTCCACGGAATTTAAGCCATCCGCGCGGCAGCCTGTGATAAGCCTCCTCGAAGAACAGCAAAAGATAAAAGAGATGGGCGGATCGATGCGGCTGGGGGCATACCCGTGCCGGATAAAGAAGGGAACGCACGCCTTTAAAGTGTACGGCAGAGGGCTGATCTCCGAAAGGCACCGGCACAGATACGAGTTCAATAACGCGTACCGGTCCCTGCTGGAGAAGAAGGGTATGGTATTTTCCGGTACGTACCCCGAAAAGGACCTCGTAGAGATAGTGGAATTGAAAGATCATCCTTACTTCATCGCCGTTCAATACCACCCGGAGTTCAAATCAAAACCGGATAAGCCGCACCCGCTCTTCAGGGATTTCATAAAAGCGGCGTTGAAAGTTAAAAAATAGCTGCTGAAAGCTGATAATGAAAGCGATCCTCGCATTAGAAGACGGGAAGATATACAGGGGCAGATCATTCGGCGCATCCGGAGAAAGCTACGGAGAGGTCGTCTTCAACACGAGCATGGCCGGATACCAGGAGATAATAACGGACCCGTCCTATAAGGGTCAGATCGTCGTCATGACATATCCCCTGATCGGGAATTACGGCGTGAACGAAGATGACGCGGAGTCCCGCAGGCCCTTCGTAGAAGGTTTTGTGGTCAAAGAGTACAGCAAGATCGCCTCTAACTTCCAGAGCATGGGCACGCTCGGAGATTACCTGGCCGCGAACAATATACCCGGCATCGAAGGTATCGACACGCGTGACCTGACTCTCCATATAAGGCAGGCGGGTGAGCTGAAGGCGGTCCTTTCCACCGTCGACCTCGACGAAGCCGGCCTCGTAAAGAAGGCCCGGGATTCGAAAGGGCTTATGGGGAGAGACCTGGTCAAAGAGGTCGTGCCGGACAAAGGATACGAATGGAACAAAACCGGCAAGTACAAGGTCGTGGTCCTCGATTGCGGGGTCAAATTGAACATCCTCAGGCAGCTTGCCAAAAATGGCTGTCGTGTATCTGTGGTACCGGCAACGGTCCCGGCCGCGGATATCCTGGAGATGAGACCGGACGGCGTGCTCCTTTCGAACGGCCCCGGAGATCCGGCCGCTCTCCCGTACGTGGTGAAGACAGCGCAGGAGCTAATAGGTAAGGTACCCATATTCGGTATCTGCCTGGGCCATCAGGTGCTCGGGCAGGCGTTCGGCGGGAAGACATATAAGCTTAAATTCGGCCACCACGGAGGCAATCACCCGGTCAAGGACGTGAAGACCGCAAAGGTCGCCATCACTGTCCAGAACCACGGTTTTTGCGTCGATATGGATACGCTCAATAGAAGGGAACTGGAACTGACGCATCTGAACCTTAACGACCAGACACTGGAGGGCATGAGGCACAGGAAGCTGCCCATCTTTTCGGTACAGTTCCATCCCGAAGCTTCGCCGGGGCCGCGCGACGCGGAGTATCTCTTCGGGAAATTTACGGAGATGATGAAACGGTATGCCTAAACGCAAAGACATTAAGAAGATACTCATCATCGGCTCCGGACCTATAACCATAGGCCAGGCGTGCGAGTTCGACTACTCCGGCTCCCAGGCATGCAAGGTCCTGAGACAGGAAGGATATAAGGTCGTGCTGGTAAATTCTAACCCGGCGACCATCATGACGGACCCGGAGATGGCAGACAGGACATACATCGAGCCGATAACCGTAGAGGTCATAGAGAAGATCATAGCCAGGGAGAGGCCGGAAGCACTCCTGCCCACGCTGGGAGGGCAGACCGCGCTCAACACAGCCGTGGGGCTGGCAGAGGCCGGCGTCCTTAAAAGATATAAAGTCGAGACGATCGGCGCCAATATCAGGTCCATAAAGAAGGCGGAAGACAGGCGTCTCTTCAAAGAGGCGATGCAGAAGATAGGGCTGGACCTTCCGAAGAGCGACAAGGCATACGATATAGACGAGGCGCTCGATGCGGCAGATAAGATAGGCTTCCCCATAATCATACGGCCGAGTTTTACGCTGGGGGGCACGGGAGGAAGCGTCGCCTACAACAGGGAGGAATTTAAGGAGCTTGCTAAAATAGGCCTCGAGTCGAGCATGATAAGCGAGGTATTGATCGAGGAGTCGGTCATAGGATGGAAGGAATTCGAGCTCGAGGTCATGCGGGACATAAATGATAACGTCGTCATAATATGCTCCATAGAAAATCTCGACCCGATGGGTGTCCACACCGGTGACAGCATAACCGTCGCGCCCCAGCAGACACTGACGGACCGCGAATACCAGAGTATGAGGGACGCGGCCATCGCCTGCATCAGGGAGATAGGCGTAGAGACGGGCGGGTCGAATATCCAGTTCGCGGTCCATCCTGAGACGGGCCGCATGGTCGTAATAGAGATGAACCCGAGGGTGTCGAGGAGTTCGGCCTTGGCCTCCAAGGCGACGGGATTCCCCATAGCGAAGATCGCCGCAAAACTTGCGGTGGGTTATACCCTGGACGAGATACCGAACGACATAACGAAAGAGACGCCCGCCTGTTTCGAGCCGGCCATAGATTACTGCGTCGTCAAGATACCACGTTTCACGTTCGAAAAATTCCCGGCGGCGGACCCGACGCTCACGGTATCGATGAAATCGGTGGGTGAGGCGATGGCGATAGGGAGGACCTTCAAGGAGGCCCTGCAGAAAGGGCTCCGTTCCCTCGAGATAAAGAAGTCGGGGCTCGAGAGCATCCTCTTCAGGGAGACGAGAGACCCGGACAGCGCAGCGATCGACGCTATTTATGAAAAGCTCCGGAAGCCGAATGCCGAACGCATATTCTATATCGGCGACGCCTTCCGCGCGGGTATATCCGTAGACCAGATCTACGAACTTACAAAGATAGACAGGTGGTTCCTTAACAATATAAAGGAGATCGTGGATTTCGAGAAAGGGCTCATAGAAAAGAAGGGCTCGATATCGGTCAAACTGCTGTCCGAGGCCAAACAGTTCGGTTTCAGCGATCGCCAGCTCTCGGTGCTTCTGGGTGTCGCCGAAGAGGAGATATACCGTCTTCGTAAATCGCACAATATAGCTCCCGATTTTAAACTCGTAGATACATGCGCCGCCGAGTTCACGGCGCACACGCCGTATTATTACTCTACTTACGACGTTTAGGAAAGTTGCGCCAAACGTCTTTTCCTGATACAATACCCATATGAAAGCGCACACAAAATATCTGTGGCTAAATACCGAAGAGCGCCAGGCCTTCGTGAACATCACATCCGAGGTGGAGGCGGCAGTAAGAGAATCGAAGGTGCGCGAGGGTATATGCCTGGTGAACGCCATGCACATAACGAGCTCCGTATTCATAAACGATAATGAAGACGGCCTGCACAGGGATTTCGCCAGGTGGCTCGAGAAACTCGCGCCTTACGGGCGCCATAGCTACGATCACAACCTTACCGGAGAGGACAATGCCGACGCGCACCTGAAACGGACGATCATGGGCAGGGAAGCGGTGGTCGCCGTCACCAACGGAAAACTGGACTTCGGCCCCTGGGAACAGATCTTCTACGGAGAGTTCGACGGCCAGAGGCGGAAGCGAGTACTTATAAAAGTGATAGGCGAGTAGGGTATAGGGTATAGAATATAATGAGCTACTTCCTGGCCAAATGGGTCATTAATATATTATCCCTTTTTGTGGTAGCGCATGTCGTCGCCGGCATAAGCACTGACGGATGGCAGGCGACCATCGTAGCCGCGCTCGTCCTGGGCGCCCTGAACGCGTTCCTCAGGCCTATACTTATAGGCCTGACGCTTCCGATCAATATATTATCGCTGGGGTCTTTCACTCTCATCATAAACGGTTTTCTCTTCTACCTCACTTCGCGTTTCGTCCCGGGATTTGCCGTCGCAAGCTTCGGCCACGCCTTTCTGGCGGCTATCCTATTCAGCATCATAAGCTTCATACTGAATATCGCGCTCGGGCCGGCGTTCACCGTAAGGATGAGCTACCCCGGCCGCAGATCCGGGCCCCGGGAGCGGGAGGGCGGGGATGACGGCGTGATCGACGTGGAGGCGAAGGTTGAAGAAGAGGGCCCTGACAAATAATATAAAGACCGGATATCTGGTCTTTTTTTTGGCTCTGGTCATAGCAACGTGGTCTCAGTACCACAGCTTTACCAATAAATATCTTCTGGCATACGACTTTCATCGCCATTCGTTCTGGATGCAGCAACTTCGCGACCCGTCATTATTCAGAGGCGACCCCTTAACAGATTATTCAAAACACCACGAACCGCCGGGTTTCATCGCCCTCTATTATTTTTTATCCTTTTTTACAGACCCGCTCCTTGCATCCAAGATCATCCCGCTTTTTCTCTTCGCCCTGTCCGCATTATATCTTTTCAAGCTCGTCCTTCTTATCGCCGATACGCGAACAGCGTTCTTGGCAGGCACGCTCTTCATCGTATCGTCGTTCTATTTTGAACAGATGGTCGGCGGCTTGCCGCGGGCTTTCGCAACACCTCTGATGATACTTTTCATTTACTATCTCATGCGCGGGAAATACGCAAGATCGTCTTCTATCCTGGTGGCTCAGGCACTATTCTATCCCGTTATATTCTTTGAATCTCTGCTGACATATCTGCTTGTGATGATCGATAAGGCGCGTAAAAAGGACCTGCCGGACGCATTTACCCGCCACAGAAAGATATTTCTTGCTGCAATAGCGATATCGCTTTTTATCCTGTCAATGAAATACGTTTTTACCGACCCTGCCGTAGGAACACTGGTCATGCGCGCTCAGATAGCCACCGATCGCGATCTGACGATACCGGCACGCTATCTTTCACCTCCGAAATGGTCCGATCTCACCGGCCTGCTGGTCTCATATATCGACTGCAGCAGCGTCTTCCTCCATAAGATATGCGGCCTCCTTGCATCCGCCGGATGGGGAAACGGGATCATGCTCATAACTCTCTTTTCCGCAGGTCTCCTGTTATCACTATTAGCCAGGTCGCATTCCCGGAAAGCGCTGCTGCCGCATGAGATAATTTTCCTTTTATCCGCCGGCTTTATCATGTTCTACGTAGCGGATGCGCTTCTATTTGTGCTCTATCTGCCTACGCGGCAGCTTCATTACATACTGCCCATGACGATACTGATCCTATCCGCGGTTGTCGTCGGCCGGATGGTGATCTCCGTAAATAACCCGCGGCTGCGGAATACCATATACGGCCTGATCATACTCCTTGCGTTTTCGAATCGAGGCATCCACCGCAACATAGGCCTCCTGGACTATTCCGCTTATCACGGCTTATACAGCTATATAGGCTCCTTGCCTGAAGACGCCCTGATCGCCGCTCCACCCGATATAGCCGACGGCATACCGACATTCTCTTTCAGAAAGGTCTTTCTGACCCGGGCCTCCGCCGATACGATCTACGACCATCACAGCAAATTGATCAAAAAACGTTTTTATGATTTTTATAGATCCTATTATTCGAAGGACCCGGGCCCTATATACGATTTCTGTGAAAGGAACGGTATAGATTATATCGTAGTCGATATAAAAAAATTTTTAAACGACACCCCTTCCCGCGAGATCGCTTTTTTAAAGGATGAGCCCCTCGCATCCATTCTTAACGGCACTTTGACCGGCGGGAAAAAATTCGCGCTCATGAAGATCCCCGACCATGATAAACTTTTTATGGGCGACGGCATCTTCGTGATAAAGAAAGATGCCCTGTCCCGCTGATATTTTTCCTTTACATCCATGGCGCAGTGATACTATAATACTCCCTATTACCAACTCAGGCGATATGACAAAAACAGGTTTTGATAACGAGAAGTATTTAAAAGAACAGACGCAGGCGATCCTCGATCGCGTAAAGAAGTTCGATAACAAGCTCTACCTCGAATTCGGCGGCAAGCTCTGTTTCGATTATCACGCCGCGCGCGTCCTCCCCGGATACGACCCCAACGTAAAGATACGCCTCCTCCAGTCGCTAAAAGACAAGATAGATATCATACTGTGCATATACGCGGGGGACATCGAGAAGGGCAGGGTGCGCGGCGACTTCGGGATCACTTATGACGCTGCCACGCTCAAGCTCATAGACGACCTCAGGAAGTGGGGCCTCGATATACTGGCCGTCGTGATAACGAGGTTCGCGAACCAATCGGCCGCCTCCATATTCAAGAATAAACTCGAGCGGCGGGGGGTGAAGGTATACCTCCATTACCCGATAGATAAGTACCCTACCGACGTAGACCTGGTGGTAAGCGACGCCGGATTCGGGAAGAACGACTATATAGAGACCAAAAAACCCATAGCCATAGTGACCGGGCCCGGTCCGAACAGCGGCAAACTCTCCACGTGCCTTTCCCAGCTCTACCAGGAACATAAGCGCGGCGTGAACGCCGGCTACGCGAAGTTCGAGACGTTCCCTATATGGAACCTTCCGCTGAAACACCCCGTAAATGTCGCATACGAGGCGGCCACCGCGGATATACAGGACTTCAACCTGGTCGACCCGTTCCACCTCGGCACATACAAAGAGACAGCCATAAACTATAATCGCGACGTCGAAAGCTTCCCCATACTGAAACTGATATTGAACAGGATATTCAAGAAGAACGGTACGGGAAACATGCCCATGTATAACTCGCCGACGGACATGGGCGTGAACAAGGCCGGGTTCGGCATAGTGGACGACGCCGCAGTCTGCGAAGCGGCAAAACAGGAATTGATCCGCCGGTATTTCCGGTACAACGCGGAGTACGTCATGGGCATAGAACGGAAAGAGACGGTGGACCGCGTAGCGCTCCTGATGGAAGAGATGGGCATGAAGGTGACGGACAGGCCTGTGGTCAATGCCGCGAGGAAAGCGGCCGAAGATGCGGAGGCGAAAGGGAAGGGCCACGCAGGGATATTCTGCGGCTCCGCCATACAGCTCAAAGACGGCAGGGTCATCACCGGTAAGAATTCGAAGCTCATGCATGCCTCTTCCAGCCTTGTCCTTAACGCAGTGAAACTCCTGGCCAACATACCGGATGAGATACTGCTCCTCTCCCCGCATATCATAAACCAGATATCCAAGCTGAAGGAGGGGATACTCAACGCGGAACCGGAAAGCTTAGACCTTGAGGAGACGCTCATAGCGCTGTCTATAAGCGCCACCACCAACCACACCGCCGAAATAGCCATGAAGAAGCTGATAGAGCTGAGGGGCTGCGAAGTCCATATCACCCATATACCGACCCCCGGGGACGAAGTAGGCCTGAAGATGCTGGGGGTCAACCTCACTACCGACGGAAAATTCTCCTCCAGGAACCTCTTTGTGACATAATATGCTTGACAGCGTCACGACGGCGTGTTATCATCAAAGAGTTATTTTAAGATAATGATGCGTCAGGGAGGCGCATAACCGGATATAATATGAAAAACATGACATATACACATATGGAACATATTAATGTGCATAACCAAGGGGAGCTCAAGATACAAGGGGAGTAAGATCGCTCAACAGCTTCACGCGTTGTGGCCAGGGGGACTATCGTCTTCGCTGGCCGTTTTTATCCTTCGGTATACTCAGGATAAAATCCTGAGCTTTTGTCGAAGGATTTTTATTTTCGGGAGAATATCATGAATTCGGTGCTTATCCTGGAGAACGGAGAGATATTCGACGGTGTCTCTATAGGCGTAAGCGGTGAACGCATAGGCGAAGTGGTGCTGGATACCGCCGTCGTCGGCTACCAGGAGATAATGTCGGACCCCGCCAATGCCGGCAAGATAGTCGTCATGACGTACCCGTTGATAGGGAATTACGGGGTAGCCGATAAATTTTACGAATCGAAAAAGTGCTGGATCGGCGGACTTATCATAAAAGAGAAGACCCGGATATATTCGAACTGGCAGGCGGAGGGCTCATTTGACGGTCTCCTCAAGAAAGAGGGGATCGTGGCCATGGAAGGTGTCGATACCAGAACGCTTGCCATAACGATACGCGACGAAGGGGAGATGCTCGGGATGATCTCCGCCGGTAAGACGCCGGCATCGGAGCTCATGAAACGGCTCAAAGCCCATAAGAAGGGGAGCAGGATCGACTTCATCCGTTCCATATCGACAAAAGGCATTGTCGAGATAAAGGCAAAACCCTCCGGGCCCAGGATAGTAGTCATAGATATCGGCGTACTGAACAGCTTCGTTTCACAGTTGAAGACGCTGGGATGCAACATAACGCTCGTCCCTTACGATACGGATGCGGCCGCTATACTGGGGATGGCTCCCGACGGTGTTATAATATCGAACGGCCCTGAGGCGGACGTCTCATTACCGGCTGTCGCAAAGACGGCGAAAGACCTGATGGGAAGAGTCCCGCTCCTGGGCATATCTACGGGCCATGAAGTCATAGGGCTCGCGCTGGGCGCGAAATTACGGAAGATGAAGACGGGCCATCACGGCGTAAATTATCCCGTCAAACCTTCTGACTCATGGAAAGGCGAGATAACGGTCCAGAACCATTCGTATGTGATCGATGAGAACTCCCTGCCGAAAAAGGGCGGCATCGATGTCATATTGAGAAACCTGAACGATGACTCCGTAGAGGCGCTTGAAAGCAAAAAATTGAGGTTCATATCCGTGCAGTATTATCCGTCCAGCCCGGGATTCGGCGAGGTGAACCCGATCTTACGGCGTTTTATGGCTATGGCAGCACGTACGGACCGCATGGGGTCATCAAGGAGACCGTCCATGATGCATGACGGGGAGATAGAGCATGCCAAAGCGTAGAGATATACATAAGATATTGATGATCGGTTCCGGCCCTATAGTCATAGGACAGGCGTGCGAATTCGATTACTCGGGATCCCAGGCATGCAAGGCGCTCAGGGAAGAGGGTTATCACACCATCCTGGTCAACTCGAACCCCGCGACCATAATGACCGATCCCAATATGGCCGATGTGACTTATATAGAACCTCTTACCATTGAAGCAGTGAGCGAGATAATACGCAAGGAGAGGCCGGATGCGATCCTCCCGACATTGGGCGGACAGACAGGCCTGAACCTGGCGTTCTTCCTGATGAAGGAAGGCATATTGAAGAGATACGGCGTGGAGTCGATAGGGGCCGATGTCGATGCCATATCCCGCGCCGAAGACAGGGACCTGTTCAAAAAGGCCATGCAGGAGATAGGGGTGGGCGTGCCGAAGAGCGGCATCGCCACCGGCGTCGAAGAGGGGATGAAAATAGGGCTTGGCATAGGGTTCCCGCTCATCCTGCGGCCGGCTTACACCCTCGGGGGGAGCGGCGGCTCCATAGCTTATAACAAAGAGGAGCTGGAACAGTTCATCGCGAAAGGCATAGAGATAAGCCCCGTGGGGCAGGTGCTCGTAGAGCAGTCGGTCCTCGGGTGGAAAGAGATAGAGTTCGAGGTCATGAGGGATTGCGTAGATAATGTCATCATGATAACTTCCATGGAGAACGTAGACCCTATGGGAGTACATACAGGCGACAGCATAGTCGTGGCGCCGTCCCAGACGCTTACGGCCGAAGAGTATACACAATTTGTCAACCTCTCAAAACGCATAATACGCAAGATAGGCATAACGGGCGGCGGGGCCAATATACAGTTCGCCCAGAACCCGGATAACGGTAATATAGTCATAATAGAGGTCAACCCCCGGCTCTCGAGAAGCTCGGCGCTTGCCTCCAAGGCGACGGGATTTCCCATCGCCCGCGTGGCGACGAAGCTCGCCGTGGGCCTGACGCTCCCGGAAGTCCTGAACCAGGTCACAGGAAAGACATCGGCCTTCTTTGAGCCGACGGTCGATTACTGCGTATTCAAGATATGCCGGTTCACCTTCGAGAAGTTCCCGCAGACGAAGCGCATCCTGAACACGTCGATGAAGGCGGTGGGTGAAGCGATGTCGATCGGCAGGAACTTCAGGGAAGCCCTGCAGAAGGGGATACGGTCCACCGAGACACGGAGGTTCGGGCTCGGCTCAGACGGCAGGGACAGGATCGCGGACAGGATGCTGAAGAACCCCGGACAGGATATACTGGACGAGATACGGGATAAGATACGCACCCCTAATGATGACCGGCTCTTTTACATCCGTTACGGCATCAAGGCGGGGTTATCGACAGACGAGATATATGAGCTATCGAAGATCGACAGGTGGTTCATAGACAACCTGAGACAGATAGTGGAGCTCGAAGAGAAACTTCATCACTATAGGGCCGGGACTGCGAAGGACGGGATAAAAGTCCCGCATGACCTGCTCCTGGAGGCAAAACGGTACGGTTTTTCGGATATCCAGATAGCCCATATCATAAACTCAACGGAGAACACTGTGAGAACGCACAGAAAGAAGATGAAGATAAAACCGGCATATAAACTGGTCGATACGTGTGGCGGAGAGTTCAAAGCGGAACGGCCTTACTATTATTCGACCTACGAAACGAAAGATGAGAGCGCGCCTTCCAATAAGAAGAAAGTCCTTATCCTGGGCGGCGGGCCTAACAGGATAGGCCAGGGGATAGAGTTCGATTACTGCTGCTGCCATGCCTCATATGCGCTGAGGGACGAGGGGATAGAGAGCATCATGATAAACTGCAACCCGGAGACCGTCTCCACCGACTACGACACCTCCGACAAGCTCTATTTCGAGCCGCTCACCGTTGAGGACGTGATGAATATAGTCGACCTCGAAAAACCGGTCGGCATAATAGTCCAGTTCGGCGGCCAGACGCCACTCAACATATCGGGCGCCCTTTCGAAGGCAGGGGTCAATATACTGGGCACCAGCCCCGACTCCATAGACATCGCCGAGGACAGGAAAAGGTTCCAGGTGATGCTCAAGAAGCTCAAACTTATACAGCCCGATAACGGCACCGCGACCTCATTCGAGGAAGCCAGGGAGGTCGCCCAGAAGATCAGCTACCCGGTAGTGGTGCGTCCCTCATATGTCCTCGGCGGACGGGCGATGGAGATCGTCTACGATGAAAAAGGGCTGAGCGATTATATGGAGAAGGCGGTAGAGGCATCGCCCGAGAGACCCATACTGATCGATAAATTCCTCGAGGATGCCATCGAAGTCGACGTCGACGCCATAGCGGACGGGAACAGATGCGTTATAGGCGGCATAATGGAGCACATAGAAGAGGCGGGGATACATTCCGGGGACAGCGCTATGGTGCTCCCTCCTCATACCCTGGGGAAAGATATCATCGAAACGATCAGGAAGAACACCTATGCGATGGCAAAAGAGCTCAAGGTGAAGGGGCTCATGAACGTCCAGTACGCCGTCAAGAACAACATCGTATATGTTCTCGAGGTAAACCCGCGCGCATCCAGGACGATCCCGTTCGTGAGCAAGGTGATAGGCGTGCCGCTCGCGAAGCTGGCCACTAAGATAATGCTGGGAAAGACGCTGGATGAGCTCGGCTTCACAAAAGAGAAGACACCGAAGTCCGTCGCGGTCAAAGAGTCCGTATTCCCGTTCATAAGGTTCCCCGGCGTAGACGCGATCCTTGGGCCGGAGATGAAATCGACCGGAGAGGTGATGGGGATAGATTCGACATTCGGCGTCGCCTACGCCAAGAGCCAGATAGCGGCAGGGCAGAAACTGCCGGTCAAAGGGAACGTATTCATAAGCGTAAAGAACCAGGACAAGCGTAATGTCGTATTCGTCGCGAAGAAGCTGGCGGACCTCGGCTTCAAGATCATGGCGACCTCCGGGACCGCCGATGCCCTCAAGAACAACGACATAGACGTCCGGGTCCTGCCGAAGATACAGGAGGGCCGGCCGAATATCATCGACCTGATAAAAGACAGGAAGGTAGGGTTGATCATAAATACGCCGTCCGGCAAAGCCACAAAAGAGGATGAGACGAAGATACGTTCGCACGCTATACTGTACAGCGTTCCGCTCATCACGACCATTTCCGGGGCGCAGGCCTCGGTCAACGGTATAGAGAACCTTATAAAGCACCCGAAGATGGGCGTGAAGTCGCTTCAGGAATATCACAAAGATATAAAATAGCATAACACCGCTTATAAGGCTTAAATATGAAAGAGTACTGCGGAGTTGTCGGCATTTACGGCCATAAAGACGCGGCCCGCCTGGCCTACCTGGCCCTCTATGCCCTCCAGCACAGGGGGGAAGAGTCCGCCGGGATAGTCAGCTTCGACGGAAAGCGCGTACATTCCCATAAGGGCATGGGGCTCGTGGGGGTCGTATTCGACGAGCCGAACCTGAAGAAATTGAAAGGCCCTGCCGCCATAGGCCACGTGAGATACTCGACGACCGGGTCGAGCGTGGTAAAGAACGTCCAGCCCTTATTGATAAACCATAAACGCGGCTTCATAGCGGTAGCCCATAACGGGAATATCACCAATTCGGTGGAGATACGGAACGAGCTTGAAGACGGCGGCTCCATACTGCAGACGACGATGGACTCCGAGCTCATCGTACACCTCCTGGTCAAGGACCAGAAGAATAATTACAGACAGAAGATAGTGCCCATAACGTCCAAGCTTGAGGGCGCCTATTCGTTCGTCCTAATGATAAACGACTCCATATATGCCATACGCGATCCTCATGGTTTCAGGCCGCTCTGCCTTGGAAAACTCGACGGCGCCTATATCGTGGCAAGCGAGACGTGCGCCCTGGACATGATACAGGCCACCTACGTGCGCGATATCGAGCCCGGCGAGGTCCTGATAATAAATAAAGACGGCCTCACCTCCCTGAGACAGCCGACAGCCAAAAGACACGCCTTCTGTATATTCGAATATATATATTTCGCCAGGCCCGACAGCAATATATTCCAGAAGAGCGTCTACCTTGCCAGGAAGAACCTGGGCAGGGCGCTCGCAAAGGAGCATCCGGCCCAGGCCGACATCGTCATGCCGATACCCGACTCGGGCACCTGCGCCGCCCTGGGCTACGCCGAGGAGTCGAAGATACCGATAGAGATGGCCTTTGTCAGGAACCACTATATCGGCAGGACGTTCATCCAGCCGAGCCAGCTCATACGGGACTTCAAGGTGAAGGTGAAACTTAATCCCGTCAGGGATGCCATCAACGGGAAGAGGATAGCCATCATCGAGGACTCCATAGTGAGGGGCACAACCTCAAGGGGGAGGGTGAGGGCCCTGAGGCAGGCCGGCGCGAAGGAGATACATATGCGCGTCAGCTGCCCGCCGCTCATATCGCCCTGTTTTTACGGCATTGACTTCCCGACGAAAAAAGAGCTGGTGGCGTCAAAACATACCGTTGACGAGATAGCCCGTTTCATAGGCGTCGACAGCTTAAAATACCTGAGCCTGGAGGGGATGCTCGACTCCATGCTTCTCCCTAAAGAGGAATTCTGTACCGCCTGTTTCACCGGGAATTACCCCACGACGATATGCAAACCCCCGTCGAAGAAGGCCCTGGAACGGAGGGCCTGCGCGGGATTTGCGAAAGAAGAGATGCATGACTAACGAGATCCTGATAATAGATTTCGGTTCCCAGTATAATCAGCTGATCGCGCGTAAGGTCCGTGAGCATAGCGTGTTCTGCGAGATAGTGCCGCCGGATATAAAGGCCGGCTCCATAGACCCCAGGAAGGTCAGGGGGATCATCCTTTCCGGAGGGCCGGCCAGCGTCTACGAAAAGATGGCGCCCGTATGCGAAGAGGGGATATTCCGCCTCGGGATACCCGTCCTGGGCATATGCTACGGCATGCAGCTTATGGCCAGGATGCTGGGCGGAGAGGTCGCAAAGGCGGGTTCGCGGGAATACGGGCGGGCCTCCATCACCGTTACCGACCATCGTCTCCTATTCAAAGGCATACCAAAACGCAGCGTGACATGGATGAGCCACGGCGATAAGGTGAAGAGACTGCCCCGCGGCTTCAGGCGTATCGCCCTGTCGCAGAATACCTCGATCGCCGCATTCGCCGACCCTGCCAGAAAATTTTTCGGCGTCCAATTCCATCCGGAGGTCGCGCACACACGTTACGGGTCCGCGATATTGAAGAATTTCATAAAGGAGATATGCGGCGCCAAGAGCGACTGGTCGATGCGGTCGTTCGTGCGCGAGTCGGTCGCGGAGATACGAAAGACCGTCGGTCCGCGCGACAGGGTCATACTGGGCCTGTCCGGAGGGGTCGATTCTTCCGTCGCGGCCGTCCTCCTGAATAAGGCCATCGGTCACCGGCTTGTAGCCATATTCGTAGACAACGGGCTAATGCGCAAGAATGAGTCGAAAACGGTCGGCGAGGTCTTCCGGCGCCATTTTAAGATAAATCTGAAATCGATCGACGCGCAGGATGAATTCCTCAATAATCTCAGGGGCGTGGCTGACCCGGAGAAGAAGAGGAAGATCATAGGCAGGACCTTTGTCCGGATATTTGAACGCGAGGCGAAGAAGGTCGGGGGCGCAAAGTTCCTGGCGCAGGGGACATTGTATCCGGACCTCATCGAATCCCGTTCGGCGTTCGGCGGGCCGAGCGCCACCATAAAGACACACCACAATGTCGGCGGGCTCCCGAAGAAGATGAATCTTAAGCTGATAGAGCCGTTAAAGTACCTCTTTAAAGATGAGGTGCGCAGGGTAGGGAAAGAGCTGGGGATGCCGTGGGAAGTGCTAGGGCGCCACCCGTTCCCCGGGCCGGGCCTGGCCGTCCGCATACTGGGCGACGTGACAAGGGCCAGGTGCGATGTTTTGAGAGAGGTGGACGACCGTTTCATCTCGACCCTCATCAAAGAAGGATTATACGACACGATCTGGCAGGCGTTCGCGGTCCTGCTGCCTATAAAATCGGTAGGCGTCATGGGCGATGAGCGGACTTATGAGAATGCCGTGGCCATAAGGGCCGTCACGAGCCTTGACGGTATGACCGCCGACTGGGCAAAGATACCGTACGATGTGCTGGGCAAGGTGTCGAACCGCATAATAAACGAGGTAAAAGGAGTGAACAGGGTGGTATACGACATCAGCTCGAAGCCGCCTGCTACGATAGAGTGGGAGTAGATGATCTGGAGAGTTGAAGTAAAAGAGAAACGCGGTTTTTATGATGCCGCTGGCGAAAGCATAAAGAAGGACATCGCCGACCTCGGGTTCGCCCGCGCGATAGAGAAGGTCGTCTATATACAGGTCTATCTCCTGGGGGGCGACGCGGATGAGCGGGATATAAAGTTTATCTGCGAAGAGCTGCTCACGGACCCGGTAACCCAGGATTACAGTTATAACGGGAACGTATCGGACGAAAAAGGGCTCAAGGTAGTCGAGGTGGCCTATAACCCCGGCGTCATGGACCCCGTCGAGGAGAGCGCCAGGAAGGCGATAAGGGACCTGGGCATCACCGGCATCACCGCCGTAAAGACCGCAAAAAAATACCTCATCAAAGGAAGGCTCTCCCTCGGAGATATCCATTCGATAGCGGAGAAGGCCCTTTACAACAAGGTCATACAGCATATCGTGAAAGGGCGCTCTACGATAGCCCCGGAGCCCCCGCCTTACAGGTTCGAATTACGCCATATAAATATCCTGGACGCCTCTCCCGAAGGCCTTAAAAAGATATCGCGAAAAGGCCAGCTCTTCTTAAGCGTCGAAGAGATGCTCTCCATACAGAAATACTTCAAAAAACTGGGCCGCCCGCCCACGGATTGCGAACTCGAGACGATAGCGCAGACCTGGTCCGAACACTGTAAACATAAGACGTTCCGGGGATCGATAGAATTCGAAGGCAGGACGATACGCAACCTTTTGAAACGCACCGTAATGAAGGTCACGGAGGAGCTCGATAGACCGTGGTGCGTATCCGTATTCAAGGACAACTCCGGCATCATAAGGTTCGACGAAAAACATAACATCTGTTTCAAGGTCGAGACCCATAACCATCCGTCGGCGCTTGAGCCCTACGGGGGCGCGGGGACCGGCATAGGAGGCGTCATACGCGACCCTATGGGTACGGGCCTCGGCGCCAAACCGATAATAAATACCGACATATTCTGCTTCGCGCCTCCGGACTATCCTCACAAAAAAGTCCCGCGGGGAGTCCTCCATCCGAAAAGGGTCATGAAAGGCGTCGTTGCCGGAGTGAGGGATTACGGGAATAGGATGGGCATACCCACCTCGAACGGCGCGGTACTCTTTGACGAGGATTTTCTCGGCAACCCTCTCGTCTTCTGCGGGAACGTAGGCATCATGCCGAAAGAGAAGTCTTTTAAGAAGACGTTCTCGGGGGACCTGGTGGTCGTGGTAGGGGGGAGGACCGGCAGGGACGGCATACACGGCGCGACATTCTCCTCCGGCGAGCTGACGCATGAATCCGAAGAGGTATCAGGTTCCGCCGTCCAGATAGGGAACCCGATACAGGAAAAGAAGATGGCGGACGTCCTGATACAGGCCCGGGACCTGGACCTTTATAACGCTATCACCGACTGCGGCGCGGGCGGCCTCTCGAGCGCCGTAGGCGAAATGGGCGAGGAGCTGGGGGCAGAGGTGCACCTGGATAAGGTGCCTCTTAAATATAAGGGGCTGAGTTACGACGAGATATGGATATCGGAGGCGCAGGAGAGGATGGTCCTCGCCGTAGATCCAAAAAATATAGGCAGGCTGAAAGACCTTTTCGCCGGGGAGAACGTGGAGGCCACGGTCATAGGACGTTTCACGTCGGACAGGCGCCTGCGCCTCTTCTACGAAGGCACCGTCGTCTGCGACATGGATATGAAGTTCCTCCATGACGGTGTGCCGGACGTCAGGAGAAAGGCGGTATGGAAAAGGCCGTCTCACAAGGAACCCCGCCTGCCGGATAAGAGGGACCTCACTTCCGATCTCATAGGGCTCCTATCCAACTGGAACATCGCAAGCAAAGAATGGATCATACGGCAATACGACCATGAAGTGCAGGGGGGCAGCGTGCTGAAGCCGCTCCAGGGCGCAACGAACGACGGTCCGGGCGACGCGTCAATAACGCGGCCCATACTCGGCTCCAAAAAGGGTATCATATTATCGTGCGGGATAAATCCGGACCACGGGAAGATAGACCCGTACTGGATGGCGGCCGGCGCCATCGACGAGGCGCTGAGACAGATAACGGCGGTAGGCGGCGATATCGGAAAGGCGGCGCTCCTCGACAATTTCTGCTGGGGCAATACGAATAAGCCGGACCGGCTGGGCGGGCTGGTAAGGGCCTCCCGCGCATGTTACGATATAGCAAAGATATACGGCACGCCTTTCATATCCGGGAAGGATAGCCTTAATAACGAATATTCGACCGGCAAAAAGACGATCTCCATACCGCCGACACTCCTGATATCCTGTATAGCCGTAATGGACGATGTATCGAAGGCCGTGACGATGGACGCGAAGCGCCCCGGTAACGCCGTCTATCTCGTGGGATACACCCATGACGAACTGGGCGGCTCTCAATACTACAAGATGAAAGGATGTATCGGCAATAAAGTCCCAAAGGTCTACCCGTCATACGGAAAACGGCTGATGACCGCCCTGGCAGGAGCCATATCCAAAGGGACGGTCGCGTCCTGCCATGACTGTTCCGAAGGCGGGATGGCCGTCGCGCTCGCCGAGATGGCATTTGCCGGAGGTTACGGCATGGCGATAGACCTTGATACGGACGCGCTTCCTGAAGGGCAGGAGATATTGACGGATACCGTATTCCTATTTTCCGAATCGAACACCCGTTTCGTGGTAGAAACGAAAGACGAGCGCGCCTTCCTTGCCGCCCTTAAGGGTATCCCCGTATGGAAATTGGGCCGCGTATCAGACGGCCGATCCTTTAAAATAACCGGCCGGGATAAGAGACCGGTAATAACGACCGACACAGGGGCCCTGAAGGCGGCATGGCAGCGGCCTTTTAAGGATATCTGACAGATGGCCAAGACCGTAAATACGATAGTTCTGAGGACCGCGGGGACGAATTGCGACAGAGAGACGGCTTTTGCTTTCGAGAAGGCGGGCGCGCGGCCCGAACTCGTACATATAAATCTCCTGGCCTCCGGGAAAAAACGTCTATCGGATTACCAGATACTGGCCATACCCGGCGGTTTCACTTACGGCGACGACATAGCGAGCGGGAAGATACTGGCAAATGAGCTTAAGTTCGGGTTGAAAGACCAGGTGAGGGAGTTCATCGCGGACGGCAAACTCATCATAGGCATCTGCAACGGCTTCCAGATACTCGTCAAGGCGGGGCTCCTCCCGAACCTTGCCGGCGACTTCAGCACGATCGAAGCGACCCTTACATTAAACGACTCCGCCCGCTTCGAGGATCGTTGGGTTTTCCTCCAAGCTCCAAGCTCCAAGCCTCAAGCCAACTGCGTGTGGACTAACGGGATAGATGACGTCATTGAACTGCCGATAGCGCACGGAGAAGGGAAGTTCATCCCCAGGGACAGCAAGGTGCTGGATCAACTGAAGAAGAAAGGACTGATCGTCTTCCGATATACGGACGAAAAAGGCGGCATTAAGGGTTACCCGCTCAACCCGAACGGCTCCGTAGAGAATATCGCGGCAATATGCGACACTACGGGCCGTATAATGGGGCTGATGCCGCACCCCGAACGGCACATAGACACGTTCCAGCACCCGAGATGGACCAGAAGGAAGAGAGGCGGCCCGGGTGACGGGTTACGCATATTCCGGAATGGCGTGGCTTTTTCCAAAAAATATTTGTAAATTACACGATTATAGGATATATTATATAGAAATACCGGTTTTTATATTATTTATATTGGCTATAACCAACTTTAAATGAGTAAAACCATAGAATCCGTAAGACGTTTCCCCGCAAAAGACGACATCCTTCACGATCATATTGCCAATACCTATTTTTACCAGAAGACCCGCAAGAAAAAAGCCAAACCTCTGCATAAGAGCATAAAGATAAATGCCGGGGCCGCGGCATTTTTCATAGCCGTAGCCTTCCTCATAGCCGCTTCACCGTCTATTTATAATATTTACCTTGAATCGCTCAAGAAGAAGATAATGGCATCCGATCAGATAAAGATAGTGGACGGAGGGCGCCTGGATAAGCTGGCCCTGAAGAACTTCTCCTTCCGCGGTTATGCCAGGGGAAAGAGCGGGTTTGCCGGCACATACCTGCTGCTGAACAACGCTAAAAAATATAACTGGGCAGACCTCTCCGCGGACTTCAAATTCCCGCTCGACCTTTCCAAAAGGGTCGTCTCGGTGACCATCAGGGGGAGCACAGGCGGAGAGAAGGTAACGCTGGTGCTGCGTGACTCCGCCAGCAGGTCCTCCCGCGCAAACGACATATACCTTACCCCGGACTGGAAGACGGTGGCAATACCCGTTTCGATCTTCAGCGGTCAGATAGACACCTCTTCCGTCACGCACATGAGGATCGAATACGGTCATATAGGCGAATCGGCAAAAGAGATGGATATCCCGATCGAAGTGAAAATATACGTTAAAGATCTTTCTATCTTAAAGGAGGGCTAGTGTATGACGACCATTGCCATTGCTAATCAAAAGGGAGGATGCGGAAAGACCACTACCGCCATCAACCTGGCAAGCGCTTTTGCCGAAGCGGGGAAGAGGGTGCTCCTGATAGACCTCGATCCACAATCGCACGCATCTTTCGGGCTGGGCGTAACCAACCAGCTCCTGGACAAATCCGTATACAACGTCCTGACCGACAACCAGGATAAAAAATGCGCAATAGAACAGTGTGTAATGAACGTCTCAAAGAACCTGGACATAGTCCCGTCGAACATACTCCTCAGCACGCTCGAACAGGAACTGAAAGACAAGGAAGATGCCGTTTCCCGTCTTTACCAGGTCATTTCGTCTTCCACCCTGAAATATGATTATGTCGTTATCGACTGCCCGCCCTCGCTCGGCTTCCTGACCTTCAACGCCCTCAGGGCTGCCGCGCTCGTCCTGGTGCCCATAGACATGAGCGCATTCTCGCTCATGGGGGTGGGGAAACTCCTGGGTATGCTCGAGCTGATAAAGGTCAAGATACACCATGCCCCGGCAGTGAACGCCGTGGCCACCCTCTTTGACAGGCGGACAAAATATTCGCAGACCATGCTGGACGAGATCCGGGCGTTCTTCAGGGACCAGATGCTCAACACGGTCATCAGGATGAGCGTGGCCCTCAGGAAAGCGGTATCGCGGGGTGTATCCGCCATCCAGTTCGAAAGGACATCGAACGGCGCCATCGACTACATCGCCCTTGCGGCCGAGATACTCCAGAAGACGGAAGCGCCCGCGGAAAAGAAAGAGACGGTGGCCACTTCAAGCGCGACCGAGATGGCAAGTTCCGATACTACGGCCGCCGAAGAGGCGACCAGGAGCGCCGTTCATGATATACAGGCGACCGACAGGGAGATGCTCTTCGACATAACGGCTCCTCAGGCAAAAGAGATATATCTGGTAGGTGATTTCAACCAGTGGAAGATAGGGGAAGAGAACCGCCTCGCGCGGCTTGATGACGGAAGGTGGGAAAAGAAGCTGGCTCTCCAGCCGGGGAGATACCGGTATAAGTTCGTGGTCGACGGCGAGTGGCTGCTCGACACGAAGAATTCCGAGAAGGAACAGAACCCGTTCGGCACATTCGATTCTATAATAAAATTATAAACCGGCAGGAATAAGGAGAACGATATCAAACCGCGCGCGCATGTATTGACATCCGGTATAATAAGCGTTTTCGTATGGTATTATTTCAGGTCCATAAACTGCGCCATAATATCTTTCGCCTCCGGGGTGCTGATCGACCTTGACCACCTGGTCGATTACTATACAAGCCACGATTTCACATTCAGGGTAAAGAGCATATATTCGGCGTGCATCCGCCTGGATCTCGACCGGCTTTACCTGGTGCTGCACTCATACGAGCTGATCGCCCTCTTATGGTTCTCGATATACCTTTTTTCACTGCCTGACGTATGGAAGGCCGTTGCGATAGGGTTCACCCAGCATCTCATATTCGACCAGATAACGAACCCGTTCAACCCGTTCGGCTATTTCATGACATACAGGGCGACAAAGGGTTTCGACACAAAACTGCTGTTGGAGGAAGCCGGGAAATAATACCATGCCCACCTTAAAACAGGATTTCACAAAAGAGGACCCCTGGCGCATATTCCGGATCATGAGCGAATTCGTGGACGGCTTCGAAGAGCTTTCGGATGTGAAGGAGGCCGTCTCGATATTCGGCTCTTCCAAGACCGGGAGAAAGGACAGGTTCTACCGGCTTGCGGAGGAGACGGCGGCGCTCCTTTCCAGGAACGGGTATTCGATAATCACGGGCGCCGGACCCGGCATCATGGAAGCGGCAAATAAGGGCGCCAAGAAGGCCGGGGGAGAATCGATAGGCCTCAATATCCTGATACCGACAATGCAGAGGCCGAACAAGTACATCACCCGGCTCCTGGAGTTCAAATACTTCTTCTGCAGAAAGGTTATGTTCGCCAAATATTCCAAGGCATTCGTCGTCTTCCCGGGAGGTTTCGGGACCCTGGACGAATTCTTTGAAGCCGTCACGCTGGTCCAGACAAAAAGGGTCGAACCCTTTCCGGTGATACTATTCGACAGGGAGTACTGGAAGGGGCTGAACGGCTGGATGCGCGACACCCTGCTGAAGCACGGGACGATCGGAAGAGAAGACCTCAACCTACTTACCATAGCCGACACGCCCGGGGAGGTCCTTAAAACGATAGAGGATTTTTACAGGGGCAAGGAACACCTGGTCAGGCGGATCGTCAATTCCCTCCGAAAAAGGTAATATCCCGTAGTCATATCCCCGCTGGAAATAAAAAGGATGGCAACAGCACTGTTTAGGTATCTCGTACCTTTAGACCCGAGAACGGGTCGATTGGCCGTTGTCATCCATATCTAGTATACATGATATTTGTCAAAAAGACAAGGGTGCGCCTTGACCCTTGACCCCTGAGCCTTGGTCCTGTTATAATGACTTTATGGCAACCGAATACGACGTTATAGTGATAGGAGGGGGGCACGCCGGATGCGAGGCGAGCCTAGCATCGGCCCGCCTTGGCTGTAAAACCCTTCTCCTTACCATGAGCGCGGATACGATAGGGCTTATGTCCTGTAACCCTGCCATAGGCGGGCTCGCAAAGGGCCAGCTTGTGAAAGAGATAGACGCCCTTGGCGGCCAGATGGCCAAGGTCACGGATATGACCGCCATACAATTCCGCCTCCTCAATACACGTAAAGGGGCAGCGGTCCGCTCTACAAGGGCCCAGGCGGACAGGCACGCATACCGCCTTGCCATGAAGGCCGTAATGGAGGCCCAGGACCGTCTCGATATCAGGGAAGGCCTGGCAGAGGCCGTTATCTTGAGGAACGGCGCTGTAAGGGGCGTCATAACGTCGCTCAGCGAAAGATATAACACAGGGGCCCTCATAGTGACCCCGGGGACCTTCCTCCACGGGCTTATCCATATAGGGCTGGATAACCACCCGGGCGGGCGGGTAGGGGAGAGGGCATCCGAAGACCTTGCCGATTCGATCAAAGGGCTGGGACTAAAAATGGGGCGGCTTAAGACAGGCACCTGCGCGCGCCTTGACGGTAAGACGATAGACTTCTCGAAACTGCAGGTCCAGCACGGCGACGAAGAAGTGACACCCTTTTCGTTCACGACAAAACGTTTTTCCAGGGAACAACTGCCGTGTTATATCACGTACACGAACGAGAGGACCCATTCCATAATACGGGCCTCTCTGGACAGGTCCCCGCTCTTTACGGGGATAATAAAAGGGACCGGGGTCAGGTACTGCCCCTCGATAGAGGACAAGGTATTCAGGTTCCCCGGGCGCGACAGGCACCATATATTCCTGGAGCCGGAGGGGATGAACACCACAGAATACTATCCCAACGGCATATCCACAAGCCTTCCGGTAGATGTCCAGGAGGAGATCGTCCGCTCCATAGAGGGCCTGGAGCGCGCTCACATAACAAGGCCCGGGTATGGGATAGAATACGATTACGTGGACCCTACGGAACTGTATCCGACCCTGGAGACGAAGAAGATACCTGGCCTTTACCTGGCAGGACAGATAAACGGCACCACAGGTTATGAGGAGGCGGCAAGCCTCGGCCTCATGGCCGGTATAAACGCCGCGTTGAAGATAAGGGAGAAGGAGCCTCTCGTGCTTGACCGTTCGCAGGCCTATATAGGCGTCCTCATAGACGACCTGGTCACGAAAGGGACGAATGAGCCGTACCGCATGTTCACATCCAGGGTGGAATACCGGCTCCTCTTGAGAGAGGACAACGCGGACCTGCGTCTTGTACCGATCGGCCGCCGTATAGGGCTGATAGGCGACGACCGGTACGAAGGGCTTATGAGAAAGAGAGAACGGATCGAGCGGGAGATAGAGCGGCTGAAAAAGACCGGCATGGAGAAGAAGCTGAGAAGGCCGGAGATATCATATGCCGACCTGGGCCTCAAAGAGCCGGACGGGGGATTGTCTGCGGAAGAGATAAAAGTGGTGGAGACCGAGGTAAAATACGACGGCTTCATAAAGAGGCAGCTCAACGAGATATCGCGTTTCGAAAAGATAGAAAAGATAAAGATCCCTGCCCGGCTCGATTATTCGAATATACCGGGACTTTCCTCGGAGATAAAAGAGAAACTCTCGGATATGCGTCCTATGAACCTGGGCCAGGCATCCCGCATATCGGGCGTAACTCCAGCCGCCGTGTCGATACTTATGATATATTTAGAGAAGATGAGAAGGGAAAAGACCGTGAAACAACCGGTTGCGAAGGATAAAATATGAAAGACGAAACGTTGCCTAGCACTAAGCTCTATAACGACTACAACACTTACCTGAAGAACCGCTACGGCGAAAAGGTCTACCGTATAGGCCTTGATGCCGGCTTTACCTGTCCTAACAGGGACGGGACCAGGGGTAGAGGCGGCTGCATATATTGCGCGGGGGACGGCTCGCGCTCGTCCTACACCGACCCGAAAAATAGCGTAACTGAACAGCTGCGAAGCCGGATCGAATATCTTAAGGAGAAGAAAGGCGCCGCGAAATTCATAGCATACTTCCAGGCGTTCACCAATACCTACGCTCCCGTCGCGGTCCTGAAGCGGGCATATGACCAGGTCCTGCCGTTCAAGGATGTGGTAGGGCTCTCCATAGGGACAAGGCCGGACGCGGTGGATAAAGAAAAGATGGAGCTGATAGCGTCTTACAAAAAATGGTACGATGTCTGGGTGGAGTACGGCCTCCAGTCCGTGAACGACAGGACGCTGGCTGCCATAAAACGGGGCCACTCTTTCGGGGACTTTCTGAACGCACTTAACCTGGCCAAGAAGGCGGGCGTAAAGGTCGCGGTCCATGTCATACTGGGCCTGCCGGGAGAGACCAGGGAAGATATGATCAATACGGCACGGACGCTGAACAAGATGCGGATCAACGGCATCAAGATACATCTTCTGCATGTGCTCAAGGGAAGCGTCCTTGAAAAATTGCACCGGAGAAGGAAGGTCCGCCTCCTGGAACAGGCGGAATATGCGGATCTCGTCTGCGACTTCCTGGAACACCTCTCAAGCGATATAATAATACAGAGGTTGACCGGGGAGGGGACAAGGGAGAGCCATATAGCGCCGGCGTGGGCGCTGGATAAACTGGGCACGCTTGCCAAGATCAGGGAAACTATGGAAAAGCGGGGGAGCTGCCAGGGGGCTAAATCCGCGTCCCGTCCGGGATGACCGCGTTCTTCGGCACGATCACGATGCCGTCACGTATGAAGTAATTCTTGCCGTCGAACTGTTTCAGGTTATTTATATTCTTTATCACGACGTTCTTGCCGATACGCGCGTTCTTATCGATTATGGCCCGCTCTATCACGGAGCCGTCGCCGATGCCCAATCTGATGTTTTCCCTTTCCCCTTGCGCCTCATAATAATCCGCCCCCATAAGGACGGTCTTCGATATTGTACAACCTTTTCCTACGATCGAGCGCAGCCCCACTATGGAATCGTGTATCTGGGCATCCGCTATAACGCAGCCCTCGGTGATCAGGGAATGTTTGATCCTGCAGGCTGTGATCCGGGCGGAGGGCAGGAAGCGCGGCCTCGTGAATACATCGCCGTTGTAGAAGAACGAGAAATGCGGCTTATATGACGTCATCTCTATATTGACATTGTAATACGATTTGATGGTCCCGACATCTTTCCAGTAGTTATTAAAGACATAACCGAACCCCTTCAGGCGGCGTATCGAATGCGGTATCACTTCGCGCCCGAAATCGGTATCGTTACCGTCCAGGACCTCAGCCAGGGCCCTGGCGTTAAAGATATATACCCCCATCGATGCCAGGTAGGCAGGGTAGGGGAGGGGACCGGCAAAGGTGGCTATATTCCTGGAGAACCTGAACCCGCGCAGGTCCGAAGGCGTTTCCGGCTTCTCCCTGAAGCCGAGTATCCTGTCATTGCTCCCCAGGCGCAATATACCGAACTCTTTCACTTCGTCCTTCCGTACCGGTATTACGGAGACCGTGAAATCGGCCTCCTTTTTCCTGTGAAAGGCCACCAGGTCCCTGTAATCCATCTCATAGAGGTGGTCGCCCGAGAGTATCAGTATCTCTTCATCGCCCTTAAGATTGAGGTGGCATATATTCCTGCGTACCGAATCGGCGGTGCCCTGGAACCAGTTGGTACTTTCGACCGTCTGTTCTGCGGCCAGTATACGCACGAAGGCGCGGGAGAAAAAATCGAAACGATAGGTATTATTCACGTGGTTATTGAGCGATTCCGAGTTGAATTGCGTCAGAACGTATATGTCTTTTATGTTGGAGTGGAGACAATTCGATATGGGTATGTCGATGAGACGGTATTTACCGCCGATCGGGACTGCCGGCTTGGAACGATACATCGTGAGCGGAAAGAGCCGCTTTCCCTGTCCGCCGCCCAGTATGAGCGCTATCGTCTTTTTCATATTTCAGATTATATCACAAACCCATTCAAAAACAAGGATGATGTGCCTTATTCTTTACCCCCGGCGGGCTGCAGTCTTATCCTTTCTTCGAGCTCTCTCTCACGCATAGCCATCTGCTTCTCGAAAATACCGAACTTGTCATCGGTCGGTCTGCCATACCAAAGTTTAAGCTGCTCAAGCGCAAGTTTATTCTGAGGCGTAAAGTGCCTGTTACCGGGTCCGCCTGAGCGGGCATATGTATTCCAGCTCCACCAGTATGTACCGAAGAACCATGGCTTATCCCAGAACGTCTCAAAGACCGCCTTGTAACAATTGGCCTGTATATCCATATTGGGGCTTCCGGACACCGCTTCCTCCCACGGCTTCATGGCGGCTATATCCGAGCTGCAATACCCGCACTCCGTAAAGATAACCGGCTTATTCACCCCGGCCTGCCACGCCTCGATCTCGGAAAGCCACTTTTTCCATCCCTCCTTTATAACGGACAGGGGAGGGTTAGAGGTCCCGGAGAGGGGAAAGTAGGCATCGATACCGGCATAATCGAGATCACCCCAGAACTGAACGGAGCTGTATTCATCCCAATTAGCGGCATATGTGATATGTCCGGAGAATATCTTCCGCACAGCGGGTATGACCTTATTTTTCCAGGACCCGACCCTTGTTGACGCGAAAGATAACTCTGTGCCTATGCAGAAGAACTCCGCGTGTTCCTCTTCCGCTATACGCGCGTAATGGCTTATGAACTTCGTATAATTGGAGAACCACTTCTCCCATTCGCCATCGGTCTGGAACCCTATATCCGAACGCGTGTTATCCGCCTGGTCCTCAAGGTCTATATGGGGCTTGACCATGACCATCATGCCGTTCTCGCGGGCCTTCCTTATTGCATGCCTGAGGCTCGAATCCGAGGGCGTCTTTTCGGTAGGCATGATGGCCGTGGAATCGAACTTCTCCTGATACCATGTGGGCACGATAGCCGCGCATGAGATCCCGGCGTCCGCCATGGACCTCAGTGACTCATCCGACTTCGGGGTTGAAAACCCTTCTGTGGTCCAGGTGACATACGTCATACCCTTATGGAAAATGGGGTAATTGATCACCCCCGTGGCGGGCACAGTATAGTCGGCGGACACAAGAAGGACCGCCAAAAAACCTGTCAGTATAGGCCTCTTAAAAGCTCCTGCAAACATATTTACCATCCTTTCAAGGCAAACCCCGAAAGGGTGGCAAAAAAAATACCGGGCGAAAGCAAACCCGGTTTTTCCCTATTCATTTCGGTAGCCTGGCGGCCTTATCCTTACTGAAACTCCAGGATTTAGGTCCATGGCTTTGCGTGCCCATTCTTTCGAATGGTTTGCCTTTATCGCGTGAAATCTTTTTCCTGTGATACAAAGAGCGGACTTTAGTACTCCTGATTAGTATACCCTATGAAGTCGTATGTGGCAATGGACAAAATCTGCCTTTTGTATCCTTATGCAGCGCACCCACAAGAAGATCGGGGGAGAGGATCGGCGAGGCGTAAAATAGCACTGTAGATAGTTAGGTGTTTGGAGTTGGGAGTTAGGAGGAAAAGAATAGCGTATAAAATAAACTTATTCGTAATAACGTATAGAATGAAGCAAAAACACAGGTTATCAACAGTTAATTTTACACTATATATAACATATTGGGGCACAAAAGGTTGAATCCATTGCTTCCCCTATGCCTAGTTAACATAAGATATATTATAGGACGTTCCCTATTCGGCCCAGGGCGGGCTGATCTTAAGGTCTTTATGGGTCTTTTTACATGAACCAGCCGAGTAGCGGAATATTTGGGATCGGGATGGAACTCGGGATCGGGATCGATGCGCAGCCGGATAATAGGAATATTATCGATATCAGAATAAGTGCTGTATATAGCGTCCCTGGCCTATTTTTCAACCCTGAAGCTTCCTCCCCGCACCTTTATGATATGGCCCATTACAAGGGCCTCTGCGAGCCGTTTCCGGCCGCTCTTTAAGACCCTCGAGAACGTCTGCTGGCTTATCCCCATGAATCCGGCGGCCTCTTTCTGGCTCAGGCCCATATGGTCCGAAAACCGTATCGCTTCGGCCTCTTCGGTCTTGAGCTCTATATTGCCCGGCCTGCCGATCCTGCCCCTGGGGCTGAACTGCTTCACCTTGAGCTCGGTCCTTATGACCCGCGGCTTTATAGGACGGCCTCTCGTCATTACAAAACCCCCGGTTTAGAAAAGTTGCCCACAGGTTATTTTATGAGTATACACTCATAAATATATAACAATGTAGGGGACACTTAAGTGTCCCCTACAAATTTGCGTATCCTGTTACGATGAGACCTTGAAGTGCTCTATCTCGTTCCTGAGGGTCTCCATCACCTTCAGTATCTTTTCGGCGCTTGCCGGGTCGTCCTTTTTGGATATGAGCTGCCTCAGCTCTTCGGTGCTCTCCTTTATCTTC
The DNA here is from genome assembly GCA_041650805.1 of Candidatus Omnitrophota bacterium. Taxonomy (NCBI): domain Bacteria; kingdom Pseudomonadati; phylum Candidatus Omnitrophota; species Candidatus Omnitrophota bacterium. The sequence goes on from JBAZKM010000001.1 coordinate 148,978, forward strand.
CCCACTCTCTGGTCGAGCGACTCCACGAGCACGTTGAGCGCCTCTTTCAATTCGGTGAGCTGGTCGCTGTTCCTGAGGGCTATCCTCTTTGTGAGGTCCCCGAACCCTATCTCCTCAAGGTCCTTTTCGAACCTGTAGAGGGGCCCGGCTATCCTGTGCGAAAGGAGGATGAATATGATCATGGCGGCCGCGCATATCCCCACCCCCGTTATCATGAGTATGAGCAGGAACGGCACAAAGAAGAAACTGGGGGTCGATTCGACCCTCAATACCGAATCGAGATACCCTGTGGTCACCGTATCGGTCGATACGCGCATGAAGAGCGATATGACGAGCGCCGCTTCCAGCACCAAAAGGAGCACGAAACTGAGGGCGAACTTCAGTTGGAAACGCTTCTTTATGAAATAGTTCCTTCTCCTTATCATATACCCTTCCTCAAGGCATCATCGTTTATCTTTATCTTCGCCTTCTTCCGCCTGTCCTTCAACCAATCTTCGAAGAGGCGCCTCTCCTTAAGCGCGACCACCTTCTTCTCGATCTCCGGCTTCATGCTCTCCATAGGAGCCAGGTCCACCCTCTCTCTTTCCACGACCTCTATGAGATAATAATAAGGCGAAGATTCGAATACCTTTGCCTCGCCTTTCCCCATTTCGAAGGCATCGAGGAAGGCGCTCGAGGCGATCTCATCATAAGCAAGCGGGCCTATGACCTTCCAGCCCGTAGTGTCCTTATCTTTAAGATATTTCTTATAGGCCTCATCTACCGGCTTCCGGTCGCGGCTCTTGAGCGCCTTGAAGGTGACCCTTTGAGACATATTGTCGTAATACCTGCTGATATCGTCATCCGTGGCAAAGAGATAGTCCTGCCACTCCTTCTTCTTATAGTCGATGAAATCCTTTATGAGGGCGTGCTCCCATATCAACCGTATGGAGTTCACAAAACGCTCATCCCGGGCAAGGCCCTTCTCCATGGCATACTGGATGATGAGCTTCTTCTCTATCATCGACTCCAGCTGTTCCTGCTCGGTATCGGGGCTGATCTTGAAGTCGGGGTCGAACCTGGCCCGGAGCGCCAGGTCGCGCATAAGGTCCGTCTTGGTCACGGTGTCCTTATTGACGCGGGCGACGACCTCTTCATTGGCCGGCCGGCCGGAGGTGCCGCATCCCTGTAAAAGGACCGCGATCGCTATTATGATAAAAATGGTATTGGATCTCATATCTTGGCAGAGACCGATTTGAGCGGTATCAGGGCCGTACTGGCCATCCTGACGAGCTCTTTGACAACGGCTATATCTTTCTGCGAAAAATCGGTCTCTTTCCTTACCATATTGAGGTTTATGACGCCGTACACTTCCGCGGTATTGCCCTTATTGAACGGCATTATCATCGATGATTTTATGTAGTCCCGCTTCATCTTATCGGAGATACCCTTCTTGTCCTTATCCTTGGGCAGTATTATGGGCTGGGCCGTGGCGGCCGCCATGCCGGCCAGCCCCTCCCCCACCCTTATATTTGTGGTACGGACTATCTTCTCATCGAGCTTTGAGGCGACTTTTATATGGAGCATATTGGTCGCCTTATCGACCGTCATTACGGACCCGGAGTCGGCATCGAGCGCCATCACACAGGAATTTAGGAGGGAGTTCAATATCTTCTCCTCGTAATAGCGGGAGAAGAGCGGGTCCATCTCCACCACCTCGGGAGCTATCTCTCCGAGCCGCTTCTTGTGGTAGCCGTTCTGGACCATGTGAGAGAAGATGCTCCGTATAAGCTTATTTATCGCGTAGACCTTATTGTAAGAGAATACGTTTATCTCGATGAGCGCGTCCGTGACCTCTTCCGGGTCGAGGCCCATCCTCTTCGCCTCTTCCGCGTACTCGGCCTTCGTCCTCCTGGCCTTTGGTATGAAAGGGCCTATTATGACATAGGCGACTACACGGTGCGCGATCATCATGATGGGAACGGAGAACGCCTCAAGCCCGAAAGGACACTTGAAGCTGGTATCGGTCTTTGTGTGGTTCTGTTTTCTGATTATACAATCGCCGCAGGGGTCTTTGGATCCGGAATATTTGGGAAGGACATCTTTGCAGAGACGGCTCGGCCTGCTCATCTCGGATAGCGGCGTGCCGTCCAATGAAACCGTCCTGAGGGTGATCTCCAGGACTTCTGAAAAAGAATCCTGCGTATTTTGCCACTCCTCAGGATTCACCAGATCTGTCAGTCGCAGATCTTCTTGGAACATTAATAATTAGGAGTCCGTGCTTATTTCTCGGAGTCAGAAATAAGATTATACTTCTTCAGTTTATTGTACAGGGTGGTTCTGTTCACCCCCAGTTTTTTGGCCGCCCTCTTCTTGTTCCATCCCGTCTCTTCCAGCACCTTGAGTATATAGACCTTCTCCGGGTCCTTCAGCGCGTCTTTCAGCGATGCGATATCTTTTATCTTGCCGCGGGCGTCATCGGAGGTTATCACGGTCGCCGACTCACGGAGCATCTCGGGCAGGTCGTCCTTATGGAGCGTGCCGTCGACATCGAGTATTACGGCCCGCTCTATTATATTTTCCAGCTCGCGTATATTGCCGGGCCAGTTATAGGCCATCAGGACGTCCAGGGCGTCTTCGGATATGCCCTTTATCTTCTTGTGGTTCTCTTTCGAAAAGAGCCCTATGAAGTGGTCTACGAGGAACGGCAGGTCCTCTTTGCGTTTCCTTAGCGGCGGTATGGTGATAGATATGACGTTGAGCCGGTAGTAAAGGTCTTCCCTGAACTTCTTTTCGGAGACCGCCTTCTCGAGGTCCTGGTTCGTGCTTACTATAACGCGCACATCGACCTTCATCGTCTTGTGGTCACCGACCCGCTCGAACTCTTTCTCCTGGAGCACCCTCAATAACTTCACCTGGAGGTCCAGCGAGAACGAATCTATATCATCGAGGAGCATCGTGCCGCTGTGCGACAGCTCAAAGCGGCCCTTGCGGTCGTTTATCGCCCCTGTGAAGGCCCCTTTGGTGTGGCCGAAGAGCTCGCTCTCTATTATCTCCCTGGGGAGCGCGCCGCACGATATCTCTATGAACGGCTTCTCCTTCCTCTTCTTATCCGCCTTATGTATGGCGCGGGCTATCATCCTCTTGCCTGTGCCGCTCTCCCCGCGCAACAGCACGGTGGCCCTGGATGGCGCTATGCGGTCGATGAGCGCATATATATCCCTCATTATTGCGCTCTTACCGACAAGTCCGTGATAGGTCTCGTCTTTATGTATAAGCCGGCTTATGAAGGACGGCTTGCCTGTATTCAACGATTTGTCGGCGAGCGCCCGTTCGATGGCCGAGATTATCTTCTCGTCTTCGACAGGTTTGGAGAGATACTCAAAAGCCGATATCCGCTTATTGAGCGGCAGCGAATCGATATCTTCTTTTGATGAGAGGACCACGACTTCCGATGGATAGGACTTCTCTTTGACTATGTTGAGGGAGCTGAGGTCACCGATATCGGGACCGTCTATATCGGCGAGTATCACGTGCCAGAGTTTCTCTTCAAGGTGCCTGAGGGCCTCCTTTACCGAAACGGCTATATCTGCTTCATAGCCGCTCCTGCAGAGCATCTCGTAAAGAGATTTCTGGGAGAGCTTGTCATCAGTTACTATGAGAACTCGGGCTTTGTCCATTCTTAGCTATTATCTCGGATATCTCTTTTTCTATCTCTTTAGCGTAACTATCAAGCCGTTTGAGCAGGACCGACGTCTTCCTGATGCCTTCCTTCGATTCGAGCAAGAACTGCCTTGACTGCGAATCTTCGCCTACCGTGTGAAGCGCAAGATTTATGAACCGGTTGATCGTATCTATCGGGCTGTATAATTCGTTGATGATATCTACCGAGACCTTGCCTATCGAGGCCAGCCTCTTGTAGGACTCGATCTCATCTTTCGCGACACAGCCCGTCTCCGGTTTCTTCTGTTCTATGTTGTCCTTAGAGTTTATCATATGAAATTGTAGCGGTCAAATGGAATAACTACCTTTTTTCTGAATTAACTATTTTTTGGTTTTACCTTCAGTCGCATCTATGGCGCCCTGCAAAAATTTTATCAACTTTTCGTCTTTGACCCTGCCCTGTATACCCTTATATATCGCGACCGCCTTGTCGGGTCTCTTCAACTCTTTCGTATAGATATAATCTATATACGGGAATTGCTGTGACATCGTTAGCGGTAAAGGATATGTATCTATCATCTCTTCCAGCGTCCGGCCCGCCTGCTCGTAGTTCTTCACTGACATATACGAGTGCATCAGGAAGTTCAACGCGGCGTACCCCATCGCCTTCCCCTTTTCTCTTGCGGCAAGGTTCGCATAAAATTGCGCCGCATCGGCGTATGCGGCGTTCGCCTCAGCCGTCTTACCTTCATCCTCGTAGTGCTTCCCTATATACATCGGTATCTGTATGCCGAACTGCGTATCGGTGAAGTTGTCGCGCAGGGCCATGTACTCCCTGAGCGCCGCATCCCACTTCCCCTGGCGCTCATAGGCAAACCCCTTGAGGAACTGGGCCGAACTGAGCACACCGTTGCCAAAGCTCTTCGTGGCGAGGATGGAGCCGATCAGCTTAAATGCCTTATCGTAATCTTTATTGAATATGTAAAATTCTGCGAGCGATATGTGGGCCGCCTTTGCGGTATTGGTCCTGGGGTATTTCTTTATTATCTTCAGGAACGTCTTTTCGACCGAAGCGATCATGGCCGGCGGGGCCACATCGGGATTGACGGTGATCTTACCGCTGCCCTTCATCGCGCGATAGAATAGCCGTTCCGCCGCGTACTCCCCTCCCGCTCCGAGGATAGATAGCGCTATGAACACAGCTACCAGGATTGAAACCAATACTATTATCGTCTTCTTCACTTTTTTTACTCCAAACTCCTAACTCCCAACTCCTAACTCTTTATCCGCCACGAACTGCGCCGCAACAAGAATGACGAAACAATCTATGAATATCGAAAGCACACTCCCCAGCACTGTCACGAGCACTACAGATTCCGGGACCGTCTTATCCATGATGGCACCCGAGAATGACTTCAGCAGGACTACCGGCAGATACACAAGGTACGGGAGGAGCACCAATCCTATGATAGTAGGAAAATTTTTGACGGCAAGTGTAACGCTCCTTACGACTGCCTTGACCAACGGCTTATTTGCCAGGACTATAAGAGGGACGACCGATATCATGAATGCCTGGAGTATGACATTCAGGAAGAATACGCCCAGGATCGACGCAAGCCCGAATACGCGGATCGGTATCTGAGGGATAAGACGTGAGATGAAACGCGTCGCTTTAAAGAAGACGAAACCGCTCCCCTTCTCTATGACCATCATGAGCGCTATGAAGAGTATTCCATATGCCATGAAGGAGAAATACCTCTTTGCGACGTTCTTGATCACAGCACCCGTTATGACAGGAAGGCCCGCCTTAGTGTTCTTGAATATCTGTACGGTGACGGCTGTCAGGAAGACACTCACCGAGATATATATGAATATCTGCGAATAGTAGAATAACTTCCCCAGTATCGCCAGGTGGGCCGGATAATGCGTGAGCCCTTCCCCGAAGAACTTCTTCACTATGGGATCCACTACAAGAGAGATGGGCCATCTGGGAGAGAAATATATCAGCTCGAGAGCCAATATCTCAAAGAATGCGATGAATATGAATGGCATAAGGACCCTGGGGTTCTTTGCCATCAGCTCGACCGTCTCCGTCCAATTCTTGCGTATGTTATATTTCATATTATCTGGCTATTATATACATAATAAAGAAAATGTAAAGAAAAAAGGGGTAAATATCAAACTTATACTTACCCCTTTTGTGATCGGCTGCCTTGCCAAGCTTGCCTTTTTAAACTATTTTACTTATCTATTATGTAATTATTAGACCGGTGGGAGAACATAAACCTTACCGGCTTATGCTCTCACCACGTAAGCATGCTTACTGGTTCAGAGCATACTCCCGTAGTGCGCCCCTCGCCTTAGCTCGGGACGCAATACGGGAATTATGCCATGAACTTCCTTCTTAGCTTACCAACGAACCCTACCAGGCCGAGGCCCAATAGCATCGCGCTGGCCGGCTCAGGTACTGCCGGTGCATAAGTATCCAACCTTGTGTTACCGGTGCCCTGCAACTGAGTCGTACCGAATAATTGATACGTCGGCGCATTCGTCTCTATCCACATCAACCCGCTGGTGCTACCGGGGGCGACTGGCGGAACGAGATACGAAAACGACACGGCATTACCTGGTGCTGGCCGCGATATCAGGAATGGGATAACCCCGGGACCTAAGACATCCACATTGGTGGTGAAGCTGTCATAGTCCGTGGTATCTGCCAAAGTGATAGACGCAACCGAACCCGGGTTATTTATGACCTGGTATTCGAACACCATAAGACCTGCCGCGTTGGCCCTTACCCACTGGTTCAGGACGCCGGTAAACCACACGTTATTATTCGCGTCCAGACCGGTGAACGGTATACTCAGTGACGCTAACGCCGCACCAATACCCGGCGAAGGCGTAACGCCCGTTGCAAACGCAGTCCCTCCTATCGGGAGCGGCACTGCATCGGCCTGACCAACCATGCCAATAAGCATAGCAAGTATCGCTACTGCAAATACTATCTTCTTCATCTATTCACCTCCTCTCATCCATGGATTTATTAAAAACTTTATCTGACGCGCCTTTTGCGCGCTACCAATCCTGCTAATCCTAACCCCAATAACGACATCGTCGCCGGCTCCGGGACTACATCCGAAGAAGTGGCCAACACTTTTACATAATCAACTTTACCCTGGTAGTCCCAGCCGTTGCCAAAGACCTGGACATCCGATAAACTCTTCATGCCGCCCGGTACGCTGAAAAGATCCAGCTGATAATCATACCAGGTGCCGGACTGCACATATGTTCCTATAGACCCGGCGCTCCCGCTGTAATAGAACGCATGCCTGTACGAACGAGCCACGTTACCAAGATCGACGTAGTCGACCTGTATATTGGCAGGGTACTCCGATGCGGAAGGCGATGAGAGATTCTGATATATGGGCGATATCCTCGTTTGGAGGAGCAGTGAAGAGTAGCCGGAGACGGCGGCATTAAGCATCTGATAAGCCCCTGTAGCATTGCCATCGGAACCGGAGGCAGACATCATCCAATAGAGCACTCCGCCGGACGCGGATACGCTCGGATTTCCCCATATTCCCGCACCACCCGTATAATGAAATGTTGTCCAATTCGATATACCCAATGAAAAATCCCCATTCGTCACAAGATCGATCGTGCCAGAGAAGGCCGGGGCCTGAGACGCCATTACGCCAAAAGCAACAAGGGCCATTATAAGTAATGCTCTCTTCATCCTCTCCTCCATTTTTTCTCCAAACTCCTAACTCCCAACTCTTAACTAAACTCGTTTTTTCCGCGCAACAAACCCTGCCAACCCGAACGCCACGAGCGCCATCGTCGCCGGCTCAGGGGCCACCTTCCCATCCACCTCTATAAAGTCGTTACCGCATGTCTCGGTCCAATGTACCCTGAAATCGTAATTATGGGTCCAGTTATCTCCGAACGCGGATACCGGGACATATCCTTCTATTATGTAGCGTTTCGGGCCATAGTAAGAATACATTATGTTTGTCGTGCCGGGGGTCCAGATCGTGCCGTTTATCGCCAGTATCTCCGTAGGCGCTCCGAGATAGGCATTGTAATTTGCGTTATTGCCATTCCATATACCCCAGTTCTTCTCCCCCAATCCCCACGTCTTTACGTCATAGAGCGTGCCTTTGCTGAAACCGCCGTTACCGGTCGTTTCGATCCCGTATGTATAGGCGGCCGTCTTGGCGCCGAACTGTATGGCTATATCTCCGGGACGTATACCGTTCAGTCCGGTAAACGGAAATCCGGTCACTACGGCGAAATAGAGATTGGTATTGTCAAAATATGTGTACATCGCTTCTGCATCATAGTCCTGCCCGCCGTAACCGGGATAGAGGAAATAACTCGTCTGATCCTCTACTGTATAAAATAGATTACTCGAAGAAGTGGGCGTCCAGTTCGTCCCGGGCGTCACTCCCCAATCGGAAAGGGATCCGTCAGTTACATCGATAGATAGCGCGAATGACGCGCCGGCACAGAATACAGACAGCAATACAAATAGTGCTACCAAGATCGTTCTCTTCATATTATCGCGCTCCTTTTCCGCGTGCCGAAACGATGATCGTCCTGAAGAATATCCTCAGGTCCACCATGAAGCACATCTCTCTTATATATAGGAGGTCATATTTGACCTTCTTCCTTACATCCTGTAACGTCTCATCATATTTGTGCCACACCTGGGCCAACCCGGTGATGCCGGGCCTTACCTCGACCCGTCTGGAGTAATCGGATATCTTGCCGCTCAGCTCTTTGACGAATACGGGCCTCTCAGGCCGCGGCCCTATGATGCTCATGTCGCCCCGGAGCACGTTAAATAACTGGGGTAGCTCATCTATATGCATCTTACGTATGGTCCTTCCGAATTTGATAAGACGGGGGTCGTTCTCCCTCGCCCATACAGGACCTGTATGTTTCTCCGCATCTATCTTCATCGTACGTATCTTATATATACGGAATATCTCCCCGTCCCTCCCCACCCTCTCCTGCGAAAAGAATACAGGCCCCGGGGAGACGGTCTTGATGATGACGGCGGTAAGGGCGATGACCGGCGATGCTATGACAAGGCCTATGGAACCGACGATGATATCGAAGACCCTCTTGAATTCGTGGAACCGGCGCCTGGCGAATCTGACCAGCCATCCGGCAAAACCGGTAGATATGAGCGCCATCGTTCCCGGCTCAGGAGCTATCAGCGGGGATTGGTTATTGGTCTGGGCGTAGCAAAAATTGATGATGAAGAGCGCCGAGAATACGAGAAAGCCGAATATCACGGCGTAATGGAATCCTGTCTTAAAAGTTCTCATGCCTCTATTCGCCCTTCTCTCTTCGTGAAATACGCTCGTAACGACGTATAGCCAGGAAGATATCTATATCTTTCCGTAACTCGTCGATCACTTCCCTTATGTTCTCCAGCATCTTCTTCATCTTTTCCTCTCACAAATATTATTTATCACTCTATATATAAGCATTAACTATGCCAAACTCAGATCTGGACTCAAAAAGTCAGTATTATTATTAATCGTAACTTATTACTGTATAATATGTTAAATCTGTTAGATATAGCGATAACCACGAAAAACCATGACATACCATGACAATCGTAGATAGGCGATTGGTGTCGGTTAAACACGCCGTCGGGTTGTGTTGAGTTGGGTGGACAATGGTAGTTTGGAGTTAGGAGTTGGGAGTTAGGAGGAAAATAAAAATAAGTTGCAATAATTTCCGCGTTTTTGGCATCTATATATGTGGGGGCGTAGTTGGGAGTTAGGAGATTGGAGGCGGGAGGAAAAGCAAACTTAAGGAGGGAAATATGAAAGATGTGGCATTACAAGAAGCTATTGAACAAAAGATATTCATCATAAGAGGCAAAAAAGTTATGATCGATAGAGACCTTGCTGAATTATACCAAGTTGAAACAAAGTATCTTAACAGACAGATGAGGCGCAACATTAATAGGTTTCCTGAAGAGTTCATGTTTCAGCTTACCGTTGCCGAAAAGAATGAACTGGTGACAAATTGGCACCGGTTTGACACAATGAAGCATTCAGCAACCCTGCCATTTGCATTTACTGAGCATGGGGTGGCAATGTTAGCCAGTGTTTTAAATAACGACAGAGCGATAAAGATCAGTATTTTTATCATTAATACTTTCGTAAAACTACGAGAAATGATCTCAACACATAAAGAGCTCGCGCATAAGCTAAAAGAACTCGAAGGCAAGATCGAAAAACATGACGCGGAGATCCAGGCGATTTTCGAAGCGATACGTCAGTTGATGACGCCTCCGCCTGCGCCACCGAAACGGCGCATAGGGTTTCATTCGTAGAGGCGTGAGGGTGGGTTGTGAGTTGTGAGTCGGGGGTGAGGATTAGGGTGAAAAAACAAAGGAGGAATAGATGAAAGATATGGTGACGCAGGAGGTTATTGAAAGAAAAATCTATCTTATAAGAGGCCACAAGGTTATGTTGGATAGTGACTTGGCAGAGCTTTACGCAGTAGAGACGAGAAATTTAAATAAGGCAGTAAGTAGAAATTTAGACCGTTTTCCGGATGATTTTATGTTCAGTCTGAGCAAGGAAGAACTTAACAACTTGATGTTCCAATTTGGAACATCAAGATGGGGCGGTACGCGAAAGCCGCCGCGGGTCTTTACCGAACAGGGTATCGCCATGCTATCAAGCGTTCTTAGGAGTAAGAGGGCAATTCAGGTCAATATTGCGATCATGCGGGTTTTTGTGAAGTTGAAAGAGATGCTATTGGCCCATAAGGAACTCGCACGTAAGCTTGCTGAACTCGAAAATAAGATTGAAAAACATGACGCGGAGATCCAGGCGATTTTTGAGGCAATACGCCAGTTGATGGCTCCGCCTCCTGCGCCACCGAAACGGCGCATAGGGTTTCATTCGTAGAGGCGTGAGGGTGGGTTGTGAGTTGTGAGTCGGGGGTGAGGATGAGGGTGGGTTCTGGGTTAGATGGTCCACTGTCCATAGTCGACGGTCCACAGTAAAGGATAAAAATGTCATTTAAATTTGAAAAGCTGGACGTCTGGCAAAAATCGGTAGATTTAAGTTCTGACATTCATGAATTGACACGCGAGTTTCCAAAAGAAGAATTATATATTCTTACTTCTCAGATTAAACGAGCGGCTGACTCAATTGCCTTAAATATTGCAGAGGGATCAACCGGTCAATCAAATGCAGAGTTTAGGCAATTTGTTGGATATGCTATAAGATCAGCGATTGAAGTAGTGTCGTGTCTTTATATAGGCAGGAAACGCGATATGATCAAAGATGATAATTTTAAAAAGCTCTATTTGGATACTGAAAGGATAGTCCGGATGCTACAAGCTCTTAGAAACTCTCTCGAATAAACTATGAGCTATGGACTTTCCGTGGACCATGGACCGTGGACTATGGACTATTTAGCTAGTAAGCGCCTCCACCGCCTTCACCGTTTGCCCGAGGAACTCTTTAAGCGTTGCAACCGTCTTGGATCCATCTCCGCTGACGACCATCGACACCCTGACCGTCGCCCCGGGCACATTACGGCCGAAGAGTTGGTGGGCGATAAGATAGAGCTGCTGCAGATAAAAATTTTCGGTATATAACTTCCCCGCTTTATACGAGTAAAGGACCATCTCTCTTAGTCCCGATTTCTCCAGGTCCAGTTTATTGGTGATGAACGATCGTTTATCGGAGGAGACCATTTCTGTCTTTTTGTTAACTATAGTCATCCCCTCCCCTATCAGACATACCTCCGGAGGATGGAAGACCGCCCTGTTCGTCTCCGAGTATATGAGAAATAGCGCCAGCTTATCACCTGAGGTGTTGACGTACTCCCGCAGTATCAGGTTTCGCGTCTCGAGTATCCGGTACTCCTCCTCGGTCATCTTGAGATCTCTCCCTTTCCACTCTCCGACCGAGTATGGGAACTTCCGGATATCGACCCTATCATGAGCCGCCTTCTCGCGGGATAAGAGGCTCAGCGACATCACGCCAGTGAGCACGAGTAATGCGATGATAGCGAGAAATCCCATCGTCTGCTTGTTCATTGCTTCCCTCCTTCGAGCGCCTTACTAACAGCAAGAAGCCCTACGAATGCGAAGGCGAAGACGAAGAACCCCGTGAAATCATGGAAGAAGCCCATGGCAACATTTTTCCCGTAGAGATCGTTGACTGTGGCAAGCAATATTATCCTCGACACGTTCGACGCGATCGCTATAGGAATAGACGAAAGGAATAGGATCGTCTTTTTGGTATATGACACCTTGAGTGAGTATGCGAAGAGTAGCCCCAGCGTCAGTAGCGAGATGAGCGAGCGGAGACCGCTGCACGGTGCCTCTATCGCAACGAAAGAATTGGGCATACGTATGATGCTGCCGTCCAGTACCGAAGGGAAACCTATCCTGTTCAGGATGAACGTCGCACATCCTGCTGCGAACAATTTTAACTTGACGGTCAGGTTGCCTATGATAACGAGCGGAAGCGGCACCATGGCGAGGAGAAAGAATACAGGGAATATCAGGTTACGGGTCATTTCCCTTCCCAGGAAGAAGAGTATAAGCCCATAAAGGACAAATACGAAAGAGAACCCTGATACGAATGATACCTTAAGCGAGGCGGATATTATATGGACGAGGAGGCCGGCAGCGACTATCCAGAGCCCTTTCATGTCGCTCGATACCGTTACTTTCTTCAGGATATCTTTCCTCTGCCATGCGATAAATAACGATACTATCGGTATCAGTATCCCGTGCCCGTAATACGACTCCTCCCCCATCCACCTGTCGTACATCCACACGAGCGTCGGTGCGTAGGCTACGAGCGTCAGCGCCAGGCACGTAGCAAATTTCAGTAGCGAACTTAATTTATTGCTCATCTCATCTCCTGACTGTCCAGAAATCACCCGCTAAGGTCTCGAGATACCGAAATGGCATCGTAAAATAACCGTCCATCCCCCACCCCTGGCCCCATGAATTCCGCACCAGGAAGCGCCGGGCCTTCTGATCATACCCTACCGCCAGTACGGCATGGCCGCCGAGGGCGCTCTCATCCTCCCCGGGCATATTTACAATGCCGGTCTTCGCGACCTTTGGCGATTCGAAACTTTCGTAGACGGTGAAACCGAAGACGAACGGATATCCTTCCGCAAGGCAGACAAGCATCTCGCGAAGCGTATTGATCCGGTGGTACGATTCTATCCGATGTCCTTTCGCCTCCTTGTAGCACTTCGCCGGCGGCTTATCATCGAACTTTTCTATTACGTACGGCCACATACGCTCCTCGCATGCCCCGTCATCCTTGAGTGACTTGATACCGTCTCGAAGCGACGCCCCTGAGTCGTAATCTACGCTGTCTATCAGGACGCGCTCGTTATAATATATGAATAACCGGCTCACATCCGTATAGATATGGTCTATCTTCATATCGAGGAACTCGAGGTTCCCTGCCAACGCCTGTGCCGTACAGCTCCCGAGGTTCCCCTGGTCCTCTACCATCGAACAATGCTCCCTTAGATCGACTTTCTCCGGCAACCTTACCACCGGCCGTATCGCCGTATAAAGATAATCCCTTTGATCCGGTATATCCGGATACCATCCGTAACTGCGCTTTATTGGTTTCATTTAGCCCCTTTACTTGCGGATAATATCACTTTTGCCAGCTCCATCCTTGCTGTATACCATGCATTGACATCCTTGTTCCATTTTTTCGGGGCGATGATAACGCTATCTACGATAGATGCTACCTCTTTCTCTTTTCCCATAGATCTGGCAAGCCACATATACTCATAGTCCTGTAACCCTCTCCTAAGCGATTTCATTATAAAACTTGATATGGGTTCCTGCAGCCCTATATATTCTCCGGGATAAAATAAAACGCCGTCTCCGTTAAGGCGCATAGCATCGCTTTCACGATAACCGGGTCTGCGCATCTGGTCATACGTCATTGGGTCCTTCCAAACATTTGTACTGTATTGAGCGGGGTTTTTGTTTATCTCTCCACCTGAAATTTTGTTTCCGTTCTTATCCCTCAGGCTGTGTGTGTCTATCCAATAACAGCTGTCCCAGAACATCCATCCTTCGATATCAAATTTCCATCCCATCCATGCGTGAGTTCTGCCGGCAAGTCCTGATGTGTCAACATACGGTCCTCCGCCCCACCCCATATTATACGTCCATATCTTATCACCCGCTTTCTGCCTGGCGCGCACATCCTGCAATACAGAATCTCCGCTATTCCATATATCGACATAACCGACGAGAGAACCCCAGGAGCGTTCCGGTGGTTTTATTGGGACTGTAACCATGCAAGGGAGCTTTTTACCTAAGGCCTTGTGCACCCAATCGCATCTTTCCCGTATAAAATCGTAATTCTTTTTTGAGCATGGCTCATCATATACGTATAACATCAGGATGTCAGGGACGTTCTTCTCGGCAAAAAATCTGAGCGCTTCTTTGCCCAGCCTTTGATATTCTGGTTCATGATCAAAATCATCTATTTGGATGACCCAGGTATTGACCGGGGTCTTTTTGCCGACACGTTTTGTATAAGCGGAACCATCTATGTAAGGACCCCTTCCGCGTTCGCTCCAATATTTTTCAAACTTATCGTAGCCCCATTCCATCTCCAGGTTAGGACAGAGGACCAGCCGATGCTGGTGTGCCATCTGAAAAAATTTGTCTTCGAGGGCCCTGAATTCAGGGTAACCTGAATCGTTATATCCAAATGCCCATCTCAGCTGTTCAGAGCCATAATAGATATACGTCCTGAAGTGTGTCTCATGCGGCAACATGAAATCCCAGACCGTAAGTATCACTCTCACCTTTACCGGCTCTTTTCCGTCGCTAACGATCGTAAAAACAGACTCATACTCACCCGCTACGGCGTCTTCCGGTATATATATGTCAACCCAGATCGGCTGGTTCTGGTCTTTTTCGATCTTAAACGGCATAATAGTTTTTCTTCCGGAACGAAACGGGATCATCTGTGTCGGATATACGCCTATCTGTGCTTCGTCAACCGGCTTTCCGTCGAAACTCGATGGTACGGTGACTTTTAAATAGTGCTCCTTGAATAGATCTATGTTACTTGCTTCTATTATGCCGGCATCTTTTCCCCGAAATTCATCTGCTAAAACCGTTACGCCGGATAAACTTTCGTTTAGGGCTTTGATTATCACCTGAAATGAGACATATTCATTCCTTGCGCCGTATATTTTAACGACATTTTCATCTCCATCCCAAAACAGATTTTTCTTTTCCGATTTATCATAAGGTGCTATTTTCTCACAATCACCAACACACCATATACTCACTTCTGCATATGCTGGCTCGAAATAAGATATTGATAGGATCAGAAAGACAGATATCAGGATATTTTTCATTAGCAGCGCCTTTTCAGAAGATAATCGCGATACATGGCTGGGTTACCGTTCAAGCCACCCTCGGCTGCTTTTATGATGTTGTAGATCTCCCGCGCCGTGACATAATGCAACATGTACTTCTTTCCATCGTTGTACTTCTCTTTCAGGTACGAATGCATCTTTCGGATACTTTCGCCGAGGAATATATCCGAGTTCGCCTCCTGAGCGCCATGAGTGTACACCTTTACGAATATCCATTCCGGCCTGCCTTTAACATGTATCTTCGCGTCTATCCAGTAGTCGATCCTTGTCTTCGTCGGAGGATTATGCGCGGATATCTCTCCGTTCTCGATCCGCGGAAGCACCTTCCATTTTCGCCGTCTCCAGTTAAGTGTAAGCGGACCCTGTATGATCATAAGGTCGCCGGACGGTTCTTTGCCCGCTTCCACATCTGTGCCGGTATCATGTGATTTTGGCCTTGCCGGATCGTCCTTTGCGTAATATATGCTGTTTATCTTACCTGTCTGCGAGCGATCGGGCGCTGACGGCAGGGTAAAATCGGCATAGCAGCCCAGATCATTGAGCAGTTTCAGTTCGCTATTCACTCCGCACCACCTGCTATCCCCTCTTGAGTTATTAAGCGCCCAATTACCGTGTACAAACCCGAATTTCGTCTCTTTTGTCTTGCAGTCAAAGGACAATGCTCCATGCTTGGAGAAGCGGTCTTTGCACCTTTTCAGTTTTTCTCTCATACCATCGGCGGTATCATGGTGGTGATGAAGATGAACTTCGATCTCGCCGAACCCTTTCCTGCATAATTCCGACAGCTTATCGAGATGTTCGGGCCTGTACTCTTCTTCGGGATAAAAGAAAGTGTGCTGCGGGAATTTCCCGTCAGAGTCGGCGAACTCACCTGCTGCTGCCGGGTAACCTTCCACCCATCTTTTGATCCTGCCTACTTCTGTCGAATATGCCGGCTCATTCCAGCCCGGCTCAAAGTGATCCGCCACACAGAACATGATGTGTACCGGCCGCTTTGCAGGGCGCCCCCGGTTCGGCTCAATACGCTGCCTTATATAACTCGATAACCAGATATGAGTGTTCTTTAACATATATTACACTAAAGCCGCTGCCCTCTTTTCAACCTGCTCTTTTATCCAGGGATATGTCTTCTCAAGGCCTGCCTTTAGACTGCATGAGGGGGCCCATCCCAGCTTCTTATATATGAGCGAATTGTCGGAATTCCTTCCGCGCACACCTGTGGGGCCGGCAATATGGTTCACGCTAAGCTTCTTCCCGGCAATGGCTTTCACCATCTCGACAAGCTGATTTATCGTGACCATCTCATCCGAACCTATATTCACAGGGTCCGTAAAGTCCGATCTGACCAGCCGCCTTATCCCCTCAACGCATTCGTCTATATATAGGAATGACCTTGTCTGCTTTCCGTCACCCCATATCTCGATCCTGCTGCCGTCTTCGGCCTCAGCCACCTTCCTGCATATGGCGGCAGGCGCCTTTTCCCGTCCGCCCTCCCATGTCCCCTCCGGACCGAAGATATTGTGGAATCTTGCTATCCTTACGGCCATGCCGTAGTTCCTGTGGTATGCGAGGTATATACGCTCGCTGAAGAGCTTCTCCCAGCCGTATTCACTGTCCGGCGCCGCCGGATATGCGGAATCTTCCGAGCATTTCGGATTATCCGGGTCCTCCTGGTTATAGGCCGGGTACATGCATGCCGATGACGAATAGAATACCTTCTTTACGTTCGTCACACGAAACCGTTCGACCATGTTGAGATTTATGGTAGCGGAGTTATGCATCAGGTCTGCGTCATGTTCTCCGGTAAATATATATCCCGCTCCTCCCATGTCGGCCGCCAGCTGATACGCTTCATCGAACGTCATATCGGTGATCCTCTCGCAGACGGTCTGATCCCGCAAATCGCCTATGATAAAGTCGTCCGCCTCTGTCGGGCTGAACTCGGGGTATTTGAGGTCCACCCCCCTGACCCAGTAACCTTCTTTCTTAAGCCGCTTCACCAGGTGGCTTCCTATGAAACCGCCGGCGCCGGTTACGAGCGCTGTCAATCTCTTGTCTGTCTTCATACCATTCTCCTTTTTAGTGCTTCTGTTGTTTGTTATCGAAAAGAGACCGCAATATCCGTCTATAGCCGTCTCTTTCGTGAAATTGTCCTCAAAACACTTCCGGGCGTTCACCTTTATTCTCTCTGCCATCTCAGGGTCTTTATGAAGGGCCTTCAGTATTTCCGTTACCCCATCCACGTCATCCTGCTCCGCGCAGAAACCGCTCTGGTATTTGTCCACCACCTTTGAGACGTCGGAATTCTTATCGACGAGCCCTAGGATGATCTGCCCAGCGGCAAGCGACGTGTACAATTTGCAGGGCGCCGCCACACAATCCAGGCTCTTCTCCAAACTCACCACCGAAATGTCCCCTGATGTAAGCGAATACGGCAGCACCGCTTTATCCTGATAAGGCAAGAACAACACATTGTCCAGCCCTTTCTCGCGCGCCATATCCATCAATTTCTTCTTCTTGCCGCCTTCGCCTATGAAGACGAACTTTATCCCATCCTCTTTTCTCAATCGATCTGCGGCCTCTATAAGCGTCTCCAGCTGGTGGAACAGACCAATATTCCCCGCATATAATACGGTCAGCTTATCATCCAAACCGTACTTTTTCGAAAACCAGTTATCCGATTTTTTAATAGGCCTGATAAATTCTCCGTCCGCCCAGTTGCAGATGACTTTGATCTTATTGCCGTTCCTGCCGATCTTGCTCTCTATAAGCTCTTTCATATTTTCGCTCGGCACGATCACGAAATCCGCATTCCTGAAGAATACCTTATTGCAGCTATCCCAGAGACGCGCAACGATACTCCCTTTTTTGATATACCCGAGCCGTTCCGCGATATCCGGATAGAGGTCATAGATGAGGCATATATATCTCTGCCCCCGGATAAGATTCAAGAGATACCCCACGATAAACAAAAACGGCGGCGTCGAAACTATAAAAAGAGGCGTCCTATCTTTCGAAAAGAGAAGTTTAAAGAATGCCAGGATCGTAAAACTTGTCCAGTTCAGCATCCTGCCCATAGAGCTATTCTTCTCAAAACGGGTGCACGCCACCCTTTCTATTTCGATCCCGTTATATAGTTCTTTGGACGGAAGCGTCTTACTCTTCGTGTATGTGGGCTGGCCTGTGAGCGCCGTGACGCTCCATCCCTTCCCAACCAAAGATTCCGCAAGTTCAGTCATCAGCTGGGCCGTCGATGCCACCTCAGGATGAAAATATTGCAGCACAAATCTTATCTTTTTCGTATCTTTCTTAAATATATCATTCCATTTATCCAATATAGAACCGGCATTTTTTACCCATGTATGTCTTTCCGCCACTTCCCGGCACGCTATGGAAGATATCTTTTCATAAAGCGCCGCATCGCTTAATATCCTCATCATCATCTCGCTTAAACTATCTTTATTATTCCTGGAAAAAAGTAAACCGTTGGAGCCGTCATCTATTATCTCTTCTATAGGGCGTATCCGTGGCGCAAGGACCGGTTTCGCCATAGCCATATATTCAAATATCTTTATAGGGGAACCGTAATCATTTGAATCCGGCATAACGCCGATATCAAAAGACGCTATATATTGAGGAAGTTCGTCATGAGGCACAGACCCGGTAAAGATAACCGCGTTCTTCAGGGCTCCGCTCCCCACTTTTTCTTCAAGCTCTTCCTTCATCGGCCCATCCCCGACCAGCATAAATTTTGTCGCGGGCGCTCTCTTTATGACGCTCTCTGCCGCATCTAAAAGAAGGTCCAGACCATGCCAGGGATAGAAGCCGCCTACGAAACCGATCACTTTGCCGCCGTTCAATCCGTGTCTGTCCCTGACGTTTTTTCCCGATATGGAGGCATCAAAGACGTCTGTATCTGCGGCATTGTGAAGTACTATTATCTTCCTTTCGGATATACCGAATTCATTTATTAAACTTTCTTTTAAAACCGATGAAACCGTCACTATCCCATCGGCCTTGTTGAATATGAATCTATCAATGGCCTCCCCCAATCGTGACAATGCCTTTGTTCTCTTGGGATACACCGATGTCCGCGAAGTAAAACTCACTTCAATGATAATAGGCACCCGACGCACCTTGGCCGATACAACACCCGCTATACTGAATATCGCGTATCGTTCGTATATAAAACCATACTGCTTTTTCTTTAACTGCTTCTGTATCCCCCAGAACGCAACGACATTGTACATGATCTCGAGAAGCTCAAAAACTATCTGCGGGACCAGGTAACGGCTCTTCTTCTGTGAACCGGTTTTAGAACCGGGGAAATTTCGCACACCCGGAGGCGAAACAATATCAACCTCATGGCCAAGCTTTTTGAATGCTTTTGCCATCTCGTCTATGTGACGGCCTGCCGCGCCGGTTGCCTGTGTTCTATGGTGATATAAGATATTCATCTAGCTCTTTCCTAACAGTTCGCTCACCGTTCTGAATTCGAAACCTCTGGTCTTCAGATCGGTCAATATATCCGGCAATGCTTCTTTCGTGTGCGCATAATCTTCGTGGAAAAGGAGTATATCTCCCGCGCTTATCCTCGACCGCCTTAGATGCCTCCGAAGTTCCTCCGCCGTATTAAATTTGTAGTCATGACTGTCGAATGACCATAAAACTATCTTCATATTGCTTGTCGCTGTATATAGCAATTTTTTTAGGCCTATCCTGCCCCATGGCGGCCTGAATAGGCGCGGAGATGATCCGACAATACCCTCTATGCTCTTTTCCGTCTCCTTTATCTCTTCCACGCCGCCCTTTCTGCTATGCCAGTAGGAATGGTTGGCAACCTCATGCTGATCCTCCGCCATGTGCCTAACAAGGGCCGGATGACGCTCGGCCTCCTTGCCGATAACAAAGAACGTCGCCTTTACGTTCTCGCTCTTCAGTATTTTCAGTATATCTTCCGTATGATCGACATGCGGCCCGTCGTCGAAAGTAAGTGCGATCCTTTTGTCTTTCACTTTTCCGCTGAAAGCGAAATATCTGTTTGATATTAATCTCTTAATAAGCTTCTTCATCTGATCCATCCTCAATCTATATATTTCCGATGCCATAATTCCAGCGTCACAAAAGAGAATATGCGGCGGCCCAGGTCTTCATTTTTCTTTATATTCTCGAAGAGCGTATCTATGTAGGCCCTGTTAAAATATCCTCTCTCAAGAGTCCTTTTTTCCGTGAGTAAGCTTTTCGCGTTGTCATACAGCGCTCCGCCGAACCATGCTGAAAGCGGCACAGGGAAACCCATCTTTTTCCTGTTGATAACCTTCTCCGGGAGAAGATCTTTCATTGCTTCCTTGAGGATATGTTTACCTATAGCGCCGTTAAGTTTATAACTATCCGGAAGGGATGTCACAAACTCTATAAGTTCATGGTCTAAAAATGGCGCGCGCAGTTCCACAGATGCCGCCATGGTCATCCGGTCTGACTTTAAGAGAATATCTTCCGCAAGCCACGATTTTGTGTCTATATAAAGCATTTTGCTCAGCATGCTTTTTCCACTCACGCGATCATGTAATCCTGCAAAATAATCGCTCTGCCGCTTGTCCACTACGTTTTTTAACGCCGGTGAGTACATCCTGTTTTTAATGCTTTCTGTCAAATCATACGATACTGACCTATAGCGGCGCTCAAACGGCTCTGCCATCCATTCAAAATACTTGCACATCTTCTCCTGTTTACTCATGCAGACCATTGCCTTTGCTATAAAGCAAAAGGGTACAAATCTTAAAAATCTCCTCATCGATTCTATCCTATACATCTTCGAATAGAGGGAATATCCGGCAAATATCTCATCGGATCCTTCCCCGGATAAAAGAACCGTAGCGTGCGGCTTGGCAAGAGAGGCGAGCTTGTATAACGCTATCGCCGCACTCTCAACGATAGGTTCTCCGCTGTGCTCAAGGAGAGTATCTATCGAACTAAAGAGATCCTCCGGGGTCAGGATAAATTCGTGGTGCTGTGTATTAAATCGAGACGCCACAATATTCGCAAACCCAAGCTCGCTCATATTTCCGACATCCTTATATCCTACGGAGAATGTCTGAACTGTTTTCCCTAGAATATCCGACATCAGGGCGACTATAGCGCTCGAGTCAAGCCCGCCGCTTAGAAAAACACCGAGTGGAACCTCGCTCATGAGCCGCATCTCAACGCTCTTTACCAGTAAATTCTTGGTCTTTTCACGGGCATCTTCAAACGATATGTCTATGGGTTCCATCTGCGCAATATCCCAATATCCTCTGGTATCTGTCTTCCCGTTTTCCGACATGAGCATATAATGAGCCGGCTCAAGCTTAAAAATGTTTTCGAATACTGTCTCTGGACCCGGCGTATATCCCAATGACAGGTAGAAATCGAGCACCGGCTTATGGACCTTAGCCCTAACAATTCCTGTCTTTAAAATGGCCTTTATCTCTGACGCGAAAAGGAAAACGTTATCATCCCGGTAAAAATATAACGGTTTCTTCCCCACTCTATCGCGGGCCAGCATCAAGTGCTTTGATCTTTTGTCCCATATGGCAAACGCGAACATCCCGTGTAACTTTTTGACGCAGTCAGGCCCATATTCTTCATAGGCATGCACTACCACCTCTGTATCGCTTTTCGTGGAAAAAGAATGGCCTCTCTTTATAAGCTCGATTCGTAAGTTTTGATAATTGTAAATTTCACCGTTGAATACTATGCATAAGGAATTATCCTCATTGAAGATCGGCTGGTGCCCGCTTGATATATCTATGATGCTAAGCCGGCGCTGGCCAAGCCCTACGTTGCCCTCAACGAAAAATCCCTCATCATCGGGCCCGCGATGGCGCATTGTGTCCGCCATCTGTTTCACCCACTCACGGGGAACTTTCTTTGTATTATCCCTGTATATCGCTCCGCAGATTCCGCACATTATACGGTACCGCTCCTTCTTGCGATGACTTTTTGAAACACATCCCGGTATTTCTCCGCCGCTGCCTTCCACGAAAGCTCGCTAACCGAACGGCGTATTTCATCCTCTTTCCATCCCTTCTTCAGCGCCGCGGAAAGAGAGGCGCTTAATTCGGATATATCCCCGGCATTGACTAAAATACCGTTCTTTTCGTTAACCAGTTCCGGGATCTCCCCCACCCTGGCAGCCACCACCGGTTTACCGCAAGCAAGGGCTTCAAGAACTACCGTAGGACACCCTTCGCTCAAGCTGGGCAGGCACATGAGATCGCTTGCTCCGAACCACTTATATATCTGGCTATGGTCCTTTTCGCCATAGAATTTTATCCTGTGAGATAATCCGTATCTCGAAACTTCATCCTCATAGCGCTGGCGCAATGGCCCATCTCCGACAACGGCAAGTTCGAAATCATCCTGAAGCGAACTCTCGAGTTGCTTTATTGCCTTGATCAGGCGATCGAAACCCTTAACCTCGACCAGCCGCCCCACAAAGATGATTATTTTTTGCCGTACATCCAAATTCAGCTCTTTTCGGCGATCTGTCCTATCCTGTATTGTAAAGTCACTTCCAAAACCGTTATTTATCACAGTTATTTTAGAATCGGCGAAGCCGGCCTTGCATAATTTCTCTTTCTGCTTTCCGCTTACTACCGTTATCAGGTCAGCTCTTTTTAACGCGTTCATGATCTGCTTCCGTCTTAGCGGCATATCTAGGTAGAAATTGATATCGCATCCGTGGGCCGACAGGACTATGGGTATATGCAGTATCTTCGCGATCCAGCATGCAGCTATTCCATCAGGAAATAACCAGTGCGCGTTAATAAGGTCAAACCTTTTGCTTTTATGCAACCTCATGACAGTAGGCAGGAGCGCAACAAACAGGAAGAAGCTATGTAAAAAACCCATTTTCGGGATCGCGATATATTTAGGACATACCACCTCGTGGCCGTCGATCATGTAATCGGCAGGGATAAGCGAAAATCGATACCATCTTTCGAATCTTTTTAATGCCTTCCACCTGGGAAATAAGGGAATGGGAGATATAACGGTTACATCGACCGTATTTCTCATCTCCTTAACCATATCCGCGACAAATATGCCGCGGTTAGGCTCCGCCGGATTCGGAAATAGATTAGTTATAAGTAGCAATTTTATATTTTTCATGTCCTATATTTCAATATTTTTGCCGGCACTCCTCCGACAACCGCATTATCGGGCACGTCCTTTACAACAACTGCATTTGCGCCTATTACAACGTTATTGCCGACTCTTATACCACCCAGGACCTTTGCCCCTGCGCCTATATGCACTCCATCTCCTATATTAGGCGCCCTTTCGGTTTCAAAAGGCGCCTTTACGCCGACTGTAACCCCCTGCGATATATTACAGTTTTTCCCTATTTTGACATTCGAATGGATAAAGATACCCCCAAAATGGCCTATATATAACCCTTCCCCTATCTCCGACCGTTCATTTATACTGATACCCGTTATCGCTTCAATGAAAAGTCGCAGTAAAAAATATATCTTTCGCGCTATTTTTCTGGCTAAGCCACTTCCCTCGTAACACCATTGGCCAAACCTGTATACCATGACCGCCTGATATCCTTGTGTCGTATGCAGATATATGAACCTGCTCAAACCCGGCTTGAATTCTTTGAGATCAATAGCCAGGAACCTTTTCTTATCGGCCGCAAGCCTTACAAACCAGCTCCGTTTTTCCATTTTCTGACCTTTGTTTAAATCTCTTAACAAACGATATGAATGAAAATCTTAAAAATGTAGCCAAATAGTAGATAAATACATCTTTTTGGAATCTGCACCCCAGGGACCTGACAAACTCTTCCCTCGCCTCTTTAAGCCTGCCCTTACAGAAGAGATCGTATCCTATCGTGTAATGGTTTTTTGCAAAACGATAGCTAAGATATCTTTTGATCTCCTTTCCGATCTCCGGATTGGTTTTTACCAGCTTTTCCATTACCCTGTCTATCCATAAATAAGTTTCTCTGATATCGCGCCTGGAGATATGGTCGGCATGCTGCCTTACGTTAACTATCCGGTCATTCACATAGCCGATATCGTGCACCTTGGCAATGCGAAGCCACAGGTCATAATCTTCCGACATGAAAAAGTCTTCATCGAACGCGCCCAGGACCTCTAATACGATTTTTTTGACTACGACCGTCGATGTCCTTATAAAATTTTCTTTTACCAGGGGATAAAAGGCGCTGCCGGAAAAGTTACGTTTTGCGGTACTGGAAAATTCTGACTTTTTTGTAATCCCGCTATTGTTAAAGTACATGAAATCTGAATGCACCAGTGCCAGCGAGGGCTCTTTTTTAAAAAAATCGAGCTGAGCCTTCAATTTCTCCGGAAGCCAAATATCGTCGGAATCTAAAAATGCCACATATTCCCCCCTGGCTTCTTTTATCCCCCTATTCCGGGCCTTTCCGGGGCCGCTGTTCTTCTGATAAATGCAGCTCATTTTACCGGGATGTTCAGCCGCATATTTTTTTAATATGTCTATGGTTCCGTCGGTCGACCCGTCATCTATGACAATGACCTCAAAATCTCTATATGTCTGATAAAACACGGAATCCAGCGCTTCAGAGATATATCTAGCGCAGTTATATGCCGGAATTATTACGCTTACCAGTTCTTTCATATATGCCTTCTACGTATTCGAACAAACTTCTTCATATATCTTTTCGTACTTTTCAACCATTGAATTGAACGTAAAGTGGTTTTTCACCCTCTCTTTTCCCCTGGCTGCCATCCTCTTCGCTTTAGACCTGTCTGTCAAAAGGTTTAGTATCGCTGCGGATAACTCTTTAGGATCTGCCGGAGGTACTACGAACCCCGTCTCCTCATGAAGTACCAGTTCACCGTTGCCGTCGACATCCGTAGCCACTATTGGCAAGCCGGACGCCATGGCCTCCAAAAGCACGATCGGCAGGCCTTCTCTCTTTGACGAGAGGACAAAGAGGTCCATCATCTTTAAAAGCTGTGGTATATCACGCCTATTCCCTAGAAATTTTATCCTGGCGGGTATCTTAAGTTCGCCCGCAAAGCTTTCAATTTTATACTTTAAAGGACCGTCGCCGATCAACAGCAGATAGACATTTGGGATTTTTTCAAGCACTAATTTAAAAGCACGCAATAGCGTTTGATGGTCTTTATTCTCATAAAATCTTGCAATATTTCCTATAACGAATTCATCCTGCCTGATCGATAACTCGCCGCGCATTTTCTCTTTATTAGCGCCTGTGTCAAACCTCTCGGTTTCGATCGCGTTATACACAACCTCTATTTTTTTTGAATTTATGCCTGATCTTTTTATCATGTGCGTTTTTACGCTTCCGGCCACTGCGGTTATGCGTCTCGTAAATTTCGCCAAGGCCCATTCGATGAATTCCCACCTCTTGACATGATAACTGTCATAATCTGTCGTTGTGTGCTCCGTGTGTATCAACGGAAGGCCCGCCAGGCGTGCTGCAATGCCCCCATAAAGCCAGTTCGTCGGATTATGAGTATGCACTATGCTGATATTTTCTTCCCGCAGTATCTTTGATAACCGAAATGGCAGCAAGATGTCGAACCTCTCTTTCTTACTAACCTCTATAACGCCTATACCGGATCTCAAATATTCGTCTTTTAATTTGCCGTCTTTTTCAAATACGAATATGCATGGTTCGAATACCGACCTGTTGAGCCGCTTGCATATCTCGAGAATAAGCGTCTCTATGCCTCCGACGTTGAGAGAATAATTTACAAATCCTATCTTTATCTTTCTCCTCATCCCCGCCTCTTCATATTATCTCTTTTATCGCTACAAGATAGATGCTGAACACTATCGCGACCATAGTCACGCATACTATACCGATATCTTTAAACGAGAACCTGAAGAATCCGTTGCCGGTCTCGCCTCGCGCAATATTTATGGTGGCGGCGCACAGCCCAAACCATAGAAAGAGTATTGCAAGCTCCATGGTTATAAAATAAGTCGTAACGACATACCCTACCATGCTTGAGAAAAGAGCTTCGGAAAGACTTATCAACTTTTTGTCCTTTATCTTTTCCAAACTATTTTTGCTTACTATACGTAACCATTTAAGGGAAAGATATATCAGTGCGGTATATATGAATAACCCGGGGACTCCCATCTCGACCATGGTCTGGACAAAATTATTGTGCCCCACCTCGTGATATACCTCCTGGAATTGCCCCTTGCCTATACCGAATACAGGATTTTCTCTGAAGAGGTTATATCCCCTCTCCCATATCCATGTCCGCTCATGGGCTGATTCCTCTGTAGAATTTAACTCATTCATCCTTGAGGGGCCGAAATTAAGTACAATTAAAATCGCGAAAACGACTGCAACACCCCAAAGGATTTTGGCTGACAACCGTTTCTGATACATGAATTTATTCCAGAGAAAAGTCACTATCACCGCTAAAAGTCCCAGGACCCCTCCGCGTGAATTCGTCAGATATACACCATACATCATGATCGCTATAAAAATTACATTTGCGATCCTTACCAACATGCTATAAGGATGAGTAATAAAACCGAACGATAGGGCGATGGCGATGACAAATAAAAGGCATAGAACATTTGGACCATCCCACGCCCCGATCCACGAAACCCTGTTATCTTTTGTCGTCGTTTGTCCATATACCGAGATGCCGTATAAATTATGGAGTATGACCTGTATGGCAAGAATCACGCTCAGTAAAATTATAAAAGATATTACTTTCCTTAACTGACCCGTGTCCCTGATGCTGAATATGAGAATGAAGAATATTGCCGTTCTTTTAAAATAATCGATAAGTTGCGGCGTAGCCGCATCAGCGTGCCCGGTAAAGAGATTGGATAAGAAGACCATCGCTAGGTAAAAAATAATGAAAAATAACTGCGCTGAGACAATCGGCCGTTTCTGTTGAGGCAAATTTACAAAAGCAATGATGAGAGCCACGCTCCCGACAATATCAACGAGCGGGAAGCCGTACATAGAGGGCAGCCAGTCCTGAGGCCTTATGTACAATGCGATCAAATATGAAAAAATTGCGATAACGCTCATCTATGCTTCTACCTTATTCAATACGTTTTCAGCAAAACCTATCGCCTCGTTGACTATATATATAGGCCTGCCTTTGACCTCTTCGAAGATCCTTCCTATATATTCGCCTATTATGCCCAGGAAGACGAGCTGAACGCCGCCTATAAAAGTAACTGCTATCAAAAGCGAAGACCATCCGGGTACGGCTTTAGATGTGAACAGCCTGATAAAGATCGCATACAGCGTATAGGCAAAACTAAAAAAAGAGACAAGAAGTCCAAAATATGTCGCCACCTGCAGAGGAAACCAGGAAAACGAAGTGATGCCGTCTACGGCAAGCCGCATCATTTTCCTTATAGAGTACTTGGAATTACCCGAATATCTTGCCGGAGCCACATATTCGACCCCTATTTGCTTAAAACCGACCCATTTAACCAATCCCCTGATGAATCTGGATCTCTCCCTTATAGTCCTGAAACTACGTATCACTTTTTTATCCATTAACCGGAAATCCGCTATACCCGGCGAAACATCAATTCTTGATATCTTTGATAATACTTTATAGAAGAATGCGGAGGTGGCTTTTTTAAATAATCCCGCCCCTTCGGTATCTTTTCTGATCGTATATACAACATCGTAACCGTCTTCCCATCTTGAGATCAGATCTTTTATGATCTCCGGCGGGTGCTGCAAATCGGCATCCATAACGATAACTGCGTCACCCGATGCCTTATCTATGCCTGCGGTGAGCGCTATCTGGTGTCCAAAATTACGAGAAAAGGATATTATCCTGACCCGACTATCCTGATCACGCAGATCCTTCATTACAGTGATGGAATCATCACCGCTGCCGTCATCGACAAATATGACCTCATATCCGTAACCGATCGACTCCAATGACTTATTTAATCTGTCATAAAATATCGATAGATTGCTTTCCTCATTATATACTGGCACTACGATCGATAATAGTTTCATAGCTTATTCACCTCGCCGTTTTTGATCGTAAGAAATAGCATTCCGGTCTTGTTGACGATTTTGCTCAATTCCTTTTCTTCTATAATAGATACGCCAAAATCACCCCTCCCGGCCTTCTGGTGTAAAATGTCATGTGCCCCATATGCTATAACATTGAAACCTTTGAGGTAGAATAGGGAATATTCCCTTTCGCGCGTTTCCGGATTCACAAGGACCAGCTCCCCGTTTTCCGGGATTTTCGATAACCATGGCTCGATCTGCCGTACCACCCTGGCGCTCTCTTCACCGCTTTTCTTCATTAATACAGCTTTATTCCTCACTGCTATGGCCTGAACGCTCATCATCACAAGTATTATCAAAACTATAGATGCCAGCAGGACTCTCCTATTTTTTCCCGTGGCGCTCTCTATGGCCTTACCCGCGCCGATCCCGGCCAAAATTGAAACATAGGGCATGGCGCTATATGTGTACATCTCCGAGACATGCAATATGAGAAATGTAGGGAATAGCGCCATGACGCTTATGATGCCTATAGCTGCTAACATCGCTTTATTCTTGGCTTTCATCAGCCCGTATCCTGCAATGATCCAAAATATGAAAGTGGTTACGAAATAAAATGTGATCTTAACAACGTTTTTTGAGATAATCGAAAAATAGATATCTATGGATGACCACGGCATGATTGCGCTCGATCCCTGCATGATCAAATTCTTGATCACATAAAAACCAAATCCTATGGTGTAGTTGTCCTGGCTGCTGTGCGATGGCGGGACAACTACATAAGAACGGATTATATAATATATTGCAAAAATAACAAAAAATGGCACTGTCAGAGCAAAAGAACGCATCAGCGAGCCGAACCTTCGCCCTTTCACGATCTCATAGCACGTTATTACAAAAGGAATGATAAGGAGATAGGAGATACCGTTCTCTTTCATAAAAATCGATACGGTAAAGCATAGAAGCGAGGCCAGATAATATTTTAGATCCATCCTTTCCGTTTTCGGTTCACAATGTGCACTATATATAAAGAAAAGTCCGAGCGCTCCGAAAAAAACTGATGCAATATGATTGAAAGCGTCATTGCCCAATACTGCGAGCACATTTATCTGGCCTACAGCCATGTAAAGTGCGGATAGGAACGCCGGTAACCTTCCAAAACCGGCATATACAACAAATCTGTACACAAAAGTGCATAGTAAAATATGAAGGGATATCTGCACGATCTGCATCGGCCATGTTGCACTTCCGAAAAACGTTTGGATAAGCGCGGCAAACATTGCCTGAAGGGGCCTATATGTATGGATACCGGGATTGGTGTGTGTGAAAAAGTAAAAGATTTTCGATGATGGGTTTTCGAACACAAACTTGTAATCATCATTGAAATAATGATGTCCTATGCCGGGATAGTATATAGCAAATATGGCCATAACCGTCATAATGAATACGGCAAACGGATGATACTGTATCTTAATCGGTTTCATAGGTATTTTGCGATGCCCCGGATTTAAGCTTCTTTTTTATATTTCTTAAATACTCCGAAAACTTTACACCTAAAACATTTGCTAGTGTTATTTTGAACAGTGCGGAAAACTTAGCATTGTTCAGACCGGCATAATATAAATGCTTACTTATCTGTTTTAATGCTCCCCTGAAATCATTATTGACCAGAAGGTCTTCGGCATAATCTTTGTGCACTTCAGCGAGAACCTTCCTTACAAGCGGCCTGTTCGCTTCGGCAAATTTCAGCTTCCCGTCCAAGAAGTTCCTGATAGCCTGGAGTTGACGGGCATGGATATGTGCATGCTTGCTTGTGTTCATATCGTACTGCCTGTATTTCGTCAATGGCTTATCGATAAGGCCTATAGGAAAAGCCGCTGCGGCCCTAAAAAGAAAATCAGTATCTTCTCCGCCGTCTCTAAAGGATTCGTCGAATAGACCTATGCTATTAAAAATCTCCCTCTTCACCATAATGGAAGATGGCATTATTCCGTGATGTTCAAACACATACTTTATCACCATCCCATCGAGCGGGATCTTCCTACGGCGATCAGAATATCCAATGGTATTCCCGTGCTCATCAATCAATTCCAGCTCCGTATAACACATGTACATCTCCGGATTATTCTTTAAAAAATTTACCTGTTGATAAAGCTTGTCGGTCTGCCAAACATCATCCGAATCTAAGAATGCTATGTAATCACCCCTTGATCTCTGTATGCCGAAATTGCGGGCACTCGCTATACCCCCGTTTTCTTTGTAAAAGTAGTTTATCACCGCCATATAAGGCTTGAGCACTTCCTTGACAGCGGCATTAGTGGAGCCATCGTTCACGACTATAACCTCATAATCTTTATATGTTTGTGACAATACGCTCTCTATTGTCTCCGCTATATAATCCGCGCGATTATAAACCGGTATTATTACACTTGTTTCGGGCCTGTGGCTGTTCATGCTTTCATTCTTTCTGGGCAACGCATGCAAACTGACGAAACCTCATATCCTCAAACATATTAAATAAAATACGGTTTATGATTTCGAATTTCCACGAGAATTTTCCGGCATTTATGCCTTCTAATTTAATTATGCGATAATCACAGGCTTTAAACATATCCCTTATGCTTTCTTCAACAAAGAATCTTAAGTGAGTTTTATCCAGTATGCCCTCGTCTTCATATTTCCATTGTTTATCTATCAAAAGCTTCTTTATGTTTGACAGGAATCTTACGTTGGGAATAGAGGCGACGACGTAGCCCCCTTCAACAATATATTCCCTGACGTCTCGCAATACGGTCCATGGATATTTAAAATGTTCTATAACGTCGTTGAATACTACACAATCAAAGTATTTTTTCGGGACATCGACATTCTCATCTTCAAAGTCGCCCACGATAAAATGATCCAACCTAGAAATCGCCTCATCCGCTACCGGCAAAGACATATCCACTCCCCACACCTCAACCCCCCTAAGCCGTTTCAATAACAAGCCAAAGCTTCCTTCCGCACATCCTATTTCCAGTACCTTATGCACGCCGGGAGGGACGAATTTAAGCATTTCATTGCGCGCACAAGAATAATACTTTTTGTTCTTTCTTTTATCTGGACAAAAAATATTATCATCCATATAGCGTAATTTAATACCCCAGTATTATTTTCCTGAAGTATTTCCTTTCGATGCTATTGAATCCAAAAAAAAGTATAAATGTTGAAATGATCGCACATTCACATATAATAAGTGGGACGATATTAAAATAATTGGGGACCATAAAACCCTTGAGCACATGCCAGAGTATCAGAAAAAAAACCGATGATTTTAATACTATAGGTAACAGAATTTTAAAATAAAATTCACTGACCCCTATCTTTATAACCCTGCAGACATATACCGGCTGTATCATAACTTTTAAAACGATCATGGGTATCGCAGATCCTAATGCTACCCCCATAAGCCCGAATTTCCTGACAAGTATCAGGGCCATGAAAAAAGAAATGAATCCTTCAACGGTGTTAGCTATGGCCAGGAACCTGTGCTTCGATATTCCGTAGAGAAGTCCCCATGAGGGGCTCTGTATGGAGGAAAAAACTGTACTTATAACCAAAACCACCAGTATCGGATACGCTGCCAGGTAATCTTTGCCCATCCACCTTTCAATAAAAACCCTGCCGAACAGTATCATGGTCCCGCCGATTAAAGTCGATAAATAACCGCTGATCTTTACTGACAGGATATATTTTTCTCGTATTGAATCGTAGTCCCCCTTACCTTCATATTGACTAAAAACCGGCAACAAAAGGCTGACTGTGTTAATAATAAGCTGATTGAAATATCTGATCAGATTTGAGGATACGGAATATAAAGTAACATATGCCAGACCCAAAAACCCCGCGATAACAAAATTACTTATATCAAGCCGGAATCTATCCACTATTTGAATTACAAAACTGAAAAAACTGAATTTGAAAAGAGGTTTTATTTTACCCATCTCTATGTATTTTCTTGAAAAGGTGATATATTTGAATATCGATTTAACCAATATAAACTTTATGAGATAGCCGCACATCTCAATTCCAAAATTGATTAACGCTAAGGCCAAAATACCGTGCCCCGTCTTCAGGAAAAAAATTACCAAAATCACTCTTGCTGCTATTTTTATCAACTCAATTATGTTATACAGGTCATATCGTATATGGGATATAAGCACTGCGGAAAATACGCGCATGGGAAATCCGATGGCCACGCTTAGACCCAAGATAACCAATATCTTTCTGAAAAGATCTATTTCCGCTACGTTCTTTATAAAAAATGGTGCCACTAAAGCGCCTGTTACCAAAAGCAACAATACGATGAACCCGATTACTGCATAAAGGTAAAATGATGTGTTCACAAATTTATTAGTTTCTTTGTAATCCTCTCTCCCTATCGCCTGCGAGATATACCTCTGGACGGCAAAAACCAAACCGAAATCAAAAAATCCATAATAACCCAGTATTGACCCCACTACCATCCACAGACCATACATCCTATCGCCTAATGCATGGACTATAAAAGGCATGAGAACCAGGCCGGCTACAGCATTTGCGAAGAAATTGCATGCGCCAAGCATCGAACCGTGCACTATTTTTTTTGCCCTAGAACTCATTTGATCTCCGCGATTTTATCAATTATCCCGTACAGGTCATTGCATATCAAATCTGTCGTGTTATTCTCAAATTGTTTTCTATATCTTTCTATAAGATGGTTTATCCAATACATCAAGAGCATCGGCCTTATAAATTCGCTGTTTATCGCGGTGATATTAATATACTCAGCAATGATCTCTCTTTCCAAGCCGACAAAATCCAATTTTAAAAATCTATCCGCGAATATCTCGGATGTGTCTTTACCTGTCAGCATACTGTCTCTATACAGCAAAAGATAAAATATATCGAGAAGAGGAAGCCCTCTCTCCCTGGACAGATCCCAGTCAATTACACCTCTTATTCCCCAGTGCTTCTTGTCAAATAGTACATTTTCGACCTTATAGTCGCCATGGAACCACACCGTCTTAAGCCGTTTCCCGATCAGCCGCTTCTTAAGCATCTTCTCCAAGCGTAAAAGCTTTTCTTTGTATTCACCCTTAAGATAATAGGACAGTTTGACAATGCTTTTGGCAAATAGACGCTTAAAATATATTTCGTCTATGGTGATCTCCTGCGCCGTCTCTTTATGAAATTCGGTTATGAAATCGGCTGCTTTTATCACAAGTTCGTCCATCCTGTTAAGCGGGATATCTATTGCCGCGCCGGGAAGACGCGTTTCGCAATAATATGGTTGACCGTCGAACCTGCCTTCCTTCAGAAAACGCGGCACGAAAGAAGAGATGCCCGTCTTGCATAGTTTTTTCAGCATCATCTTATTAAGACGACATCGCGCAGTGCTTAAGCGATCCATCGGCATCTTCACTATGGTATCGTTCGTCACTATTATCAGCGTATTCGGCTTTCCGATAATGATCTTATCGATACCCCTCAAGCCGATATGCCTCACTGCCTTCCGGGCCATATCTACCGATCCGGCATCCTGCAATAAAGGATTCTGCAGGATCGCGGATCGCACAGAATCTTTCAGGATCATGATATTGTCTTTGAGTTCGCTTATTGTCATATTTTAGTATTGTGTATAGAGTATTGGGTATTGAGCAAAGACCTAAAATATTCTACGGTCCTTCTCAGCCCCTCTTCGAAATTTACCGCCGGTTTGTAGCCGAGCTTCGCGGTGATCTTCGAGATATCGGCGAGGGTCCGGAATACGTCTCCGGCTCGAGTAGGCGTGTGGATTGGCGCTATCGATTTGCCGGTGATTTTGTTGAGTAATACTACGAGTTCCAGGATCGAATTATCCGAGCTGCAAGCAACATTGAATACTTCGCAAAATGTCGACGCTTCACTGTGGACTGTGGACTGTGGACTGTGGACTCTTGTGGTAGCCGCGAGTATATTCGCCTGAACGACGTTATCAACGTACGTAAAGTCCCTCGACTGCTTTCCCGTCCCGTGGATCGGCGGTTGCTTATCATTGAGGATGCAATCGATAAATTTAGGTATAACTACGGCGTATTCATCATCAAGCGACTGTCTTGGACCAAAGACGTTAAAATATCTCAGGTTTACGGTCTCCAGGCCGTAGTTTTCGCTATACACTCTCGAATAATACTCGCCGGCCAGTTTCGTCAGGGCATACGGCGATATGAGAAGCGGCGCATCTGTCTCGCTCTGCGGGAACTTCTGCGTGTCTCCGTAGATCGCGCTCGTTGAAGCGATCACAACGCGTTTTACCTTCGACTTGAGCGCGGCCTGTAGGATATTAAGTGTTCCGTCGATATTTACGGCATTATACTCGTGCGGCAGTTCGAGCGACTTCGGCACGCTTCGCAGGGCGGCCTGGTGGAGGACGTAGTCGACGCCGTTGCATGCGTCGAGACAAACGTCGTAGTCGCGAATATCGCCTCGTATTAACTCGAAGTCACCAGGACACCAGGTCACCAGGTCACCAGTAAAAGCAAAACTTAGATTGGACTCCTTGCCGCTCGAAAAGTTGTCGAGAACCCGCACAAAGTGACCATCGTTTAGTAAACGCTCTGTGATATGGGAGCCGATAAACCCGGCACCGCCGGTTACGAGAAAGCGCATCGTGTGTTGCCTCCTTGATCTGGTTATCGGTGATCGGTTTTCGGTTAACGGTTTGCGGTGTTCGGTGTTCATGAATAACTTCCGCTCGTTCGCAGACCTTTGATCAAATTCCTAAGCATTCTTGAAGTATGATCGATCTCTTCCAATAATTCTTTTTCAGTATCTTTGCCTATGTATTCCAGCTCTTTAGAAATTGTTATTTGGGTTTCCAATTCCGACGCTGAGCCCAACGATATGTAAATAAATTGAATATACTCATTTTTGGACTGCCTTGATTTTCCCTCAGCTATATTTGACGGAATCGATACAGCTGCCCTGCGCAT
This sequence comes from Candidatus Omnitrophota bacterium, assembly GCA_041650805.1. NCBI lineage: Bacteria > Pseudomonadati > Candidatus Omnitrophota > Candidatus Omnitrophota bacterium. Next base: position 184,072 of record JBAZKM010000001.1, read on the forward strand.
CTGATTTATCAAACCATAAGTCTCTTCCTTAGGATACTTTTGAGTTGTAATATATATCCTCTTAACTAATTGTATGGATTTTTGCCAAACATCCAAGTCGCGAAAACTCTTAATATCCATTCGGACTCCCTCTTATTATCCGAAAACCGATAACCCAACACCGATAACCACTTAGCGATTTACTCCGCATGAAACCCGATTCTACGCTTAGGCGGTTCAGGTGTAGGCGTCATGAGCTGCCGGATTGCCTCGAATATCGTCAAGATGTCAGTATCGTGTTTTGATACCTTATGTTCAAGCTCGCGTAACTTTGCCGCAAGTTCCTTATGGGTCGCGAGTATTTCTCTGAGCTTAACAAAAGCTCGCATTATTACAATGTTAACCTGAACGGCTCTTTCACTATTTAAAACACTTGAGAGCATCGCAACCCCTTGTTCAGTAAAAGCATAGGGAAGATATTTAATATGTTTTCCATGTACTCCTCTTAAGGTCACAATTTGTGACCTTAAGATATCCACCTCATCCCACGTCAGTTGAAACATAAAATCTTCCGGGAATCTTTTTAAATTACGTTTTACAGCCTGAGTTAGCACTTTGGCCTCTACACCATAAAGCTCTGCCAGGTGCATGCTTAGCATGACCTTAAGCCCTCTTATGACAAAGATCCGATTCTCAATCACTTCCTGCGCTAATATTTGCTTCATGCTTTCCTCCTTTTTGTAAGTTTAACATCTTATTATTCTCCCCTACTATATAAGATGCTAAAAGGAGGAAAATTATTGCAACATCTTTTATCTTTTCTTACCAACCTCTAACCGAAAACCTATAACCGATAACCTATAACGCTAAACGCCCACCGTCTCCTTCCGATAATACGCCTCGTCGCTGTACTTGTGGACGTAACGGTAGAGGTAATGAGGAAGGTGATACTCAACGTTCGTCATTATGTAGCCGATCGTCCTGGCGTGGGCCTGGTGAAGGCGCTGTTCGGCGTGGCGTATTATATCGCGCTGGGTCCTGCCTGCCTGTATGATCATTATGACACCGTCCGCTATAGTGCCGAGGACGCAAGGGTCCGTCAGGGGCATGATCGGAGGCGAATCGATGAATATATAGTCGAACCTTGTCTTCATAGAGGCGAGAAGGTTCTTCATGTTCTTAGACGCCAGGAGTTCGGCCGGGTTCTTGGGCACCCTGCCTGAAGGCATGACCGTCAAATTCTCGATATCCTGGCTTACGAACGTTATTTCGGCCTCGGCCTCCCCTTTCAGCACTTCGGACAATCCGGGGTTCGAGTGTATCCCGAGGTACTTCGCGATCCTGCCTTTACGCATATCGGCGTCTATCAGCAGGATGCTCTTATTATTGAGGTCGTGCGCCATGGTCATCGCGAGGTTTATCGTGGTAACGGTCTTCCCCTCACCGCTTATGGAGCTTGTGATGAGGAACGTCTTGAGGTCCCTCGTCTCCCGCATGCTCTGGATGTTGGTACGTATTATCTTGTACTGCTCGCCGATCGGCGAGGACGGGTCATGGAACGCGACGATGTGCGGTTCGATCCTGGTGTTCTCGACCTTCTTTATCACATACTCAAGCTCCGGCTTTTTCTGTATCCTTTGTATGCGCTCGTCGGTGACTTTCTTCAATGCATCTGTTATTTTACCCATTCGTTTTTCTCCTTTTACTGTGGACCGTCGACTATGGACAGTGGACCATTCTGTAAATTGTGCAATATCTCATCAGAAACCTCTTCTTGCCCACCGGCCGATTTAGAACCCAGGCCGTAAAGCGCCTCGGCGACCGCTTCGCGGGCGATCTTTGCGGTGATCTTCTTCGACTCATATACCAGCCCGCTTATCAGGGCGTTGTGGCAGGCGACGTTGATGAGGCGCGGGACCCCTCCGGAGAATTTGTATATCTCTTCTATCGCTTCATCCGAAAAGATCTCAGGATCCGTGCCGCCGGCCCTGGCAAGGCGATGCTTTATATACCTGGTCGTCTCTTCACGGCTCAGCGGTTCTATATGGTAATGAAAAACGACCCTCTGCCTGAACTGTTCAAGTTTAGGCAGGGCCAGCTTCTGTTTCAACTCCGGCTGACCCATAAGCACTATCTGTATGAGCTTCTCCTTCTCCGTCTCCAGGTTGGAGAGCATCCTCACTTCCTCTATCACCGAAGGGGTCAGGTTCTGCGCCTCGTCTATTATGAGGACCACATTGACATCGCCAGAGGCCTGCTTAAGGAGATACTTATTTAGGGCGGAGATGAGGTGCGTCTTGGACGTAGACCTGTACTCTATATCCAGATCCTCGAGTATAGTCGTCAGGAGCTCCTTCTTCCCAAGGTGCGTATTGAGCACCAGGGCGACTTTCGTGGTCGGCTCAAGCCGGTTAAGGAGGGCTCGGGAGACGGTCGTCTTGCCGGCCCCTATCTCGCCCGTTATCACGACGAACCCGTTACGCTCGCTTATGGCGAGAAGAAGGCAGTTGAGCGCCTCCTCGTGCTTGGGGCTAGCAAAGAAGAACTTCGAGTCCGGTGTCATATTGAACGGTCGATCGGTAAATCCGTAGAACTTTTCGTACATTGGATGCCCCTCCTAGTTACCCAGGAACACGTTGAATATGATCACTACAAGCAATACTACGCCGGTCATGACAGAGATACCCGTTACCCGTGTATTATGGAGTTTCTGCGTCCTTATATCGTCTTCGGTCACTATCTTCGATACCGCCCCGAATATGGGCAGCTCCAGGAACGTCCTTGCCTCATCGATGCCGAGGAAAGAATGATCGAATAGCTCCATAAGGAATACCAATCCTATGCCCGCTCCGGCGCCTATCGCCAATCCCATGAAGAGGACCATCAGCTTATTGGGCTTTACCGGTTTTAGCGGAAGGCGCGCGGGGTCGAGTATCGTATATCTAGTCCCCTCCTTTGATGATTCGAGCCGCTGGGTGATCTTGGCGGTTTCGAGACGCTCGAGAAGCGTATTGTAGAGCTTCTTTGTGACATCCGCGTCACGCGCCTCGACCTGGCTCAGCTTATCGAGAAGGAGCAGTTTATACAGCTTATCGTTAGTAGCGCTCGCTATCTTCGTCCTGTTCACGCCACCATCCTGCGCGTCTAAGCTCGAGGTCGATACTTCGTCTTTCAGTTTCTTCAAGTCCTCTTTAAGGGACTTTAGTTCGCTGTCGGAACCGGCGACCTGGGCGGCATCAAGTTCATAGTCGCCCTGGTCCATCTCGGCCCGTGCCGAAGCGATCTTCTTCTTCAATTCAAGGACGAGCGGGTGCTTCTCGGTCGAATCGACAAGGAGCTTCTTCAGCTGGTCCTCCATGGATGATATCTCGGACTGCTTCAGCTTCTTCTGATAAAGCCCAAGCTGGTCGTTTATGAACCCTACGGCGTCATCCGTCTCCTTATTCTGCTGTCTCAGGTTCTCGGCGATGAATATGTCGGTGATCGTTTTCACTATATTCTGCGCCTCGAGAGGGTTCTGGCCTTCATATGAGATGCGTATCAGACTGCTTCCCTTTAAACTCACCTCTATATTCTTCCTCAATTTCTTGACAAGCCCTTCAAACTGCCATTGTGTCTTTACATCCTTTGCGAGGTCCAACGCCTTTATGAGCTGGAGGATCCTGTCCCAGCCGAGTATCTGTTCACGCAGGACCTGGAGCCGCTGGGCGGTGCTGCTCGAAACCGCCAATCCCTGGATCAGCGGGTTGATGATCCTCCCCTCTTCTACGAGGATCAGGGTCGATGCCTCATACACCTTGGGGAGCATGTTCCCGGCTATGATGCCTCCTACGATGCCTATAACAGCCGGTATGATTATGAACCACTTCCTCCTGAAGAATATCTTCAGGTAGTCGGCGGGGTTCTTCTGGGTCTGGATATTTTCGGTCATCATTCTCTTCTCCTTATATGTTTATAGTGCGCCGGCGGCGATGCCTGCGCCCTGAGCTACATGGCCGGCCGTCTCACCCGCAAAATTGGTGACGGGCGATATGACGCGTATTATCTTAGCTATGACCGTTGACGGTATATACAGGACGTCCCCCGGCTGCATCTCTATATTCTCTTTGAGGTCTCCCGCGTAAAGGAGCTCATAAACATTGATATATCTGGTTGTGCCTTTTCCCTTCGAAGAGGGTGATATGAGACGGCATTTTCTAGTCGAAGCCGCGGTATTGGGAAGACCCGCCTGTACCAGCGCCTCCCGGACAGTAACGGTATTCCCCTTCATATAGAACTTGCCCGGTTTATTGACCTCTCCCACGACATAGAAGACCTTGCTGAGATATGCCATTATCTGGACGTTGACCTCCGGTTCTATGACATATTCGGAGAGTATGGCGCTGAGCCGTTCCTGTAACTGTGCCTTGGTGAGCCCGTCCACCACTATATCCCCTACGAACTTATACTCGATCTTCCCTTCCGCGGTGACCGTGTACTGGCCGCTGAACTCGGGGTGCCTGCGCACCTCTACCTGGATGACGTCATCAGGGCCGAGCGTATATTTGCTCGCCTCAGCGACTGTGGCAGGCGGTGTAGAGACCACCGGGAGCACCGCAAGGTTGATATCCACGGCCGTCTTCGTCTCTCTCACGGCATTGCCCTGGGCAGGGCCTGCCTCCGTATAATAGGCCGGCTTCTGCGCACCCTGCGCTGCGGCGGTCCCGCCGTACACCGCACCACACGGGATAATAGAAGCGGCTATGGCCAGCGCCGATATGATGACGCTCATGACGTTCGATTTCGCGAAGCTCATGCCGGCACCTATGCTTTCGTTATACTCGTAGCTGCTCTCATAGAACTTCCTTATATCATCCAGGTCATCCTTGAGATAGAACCTCCAGCCGCGCCAGTCGCGCTTTGAGCGCCGGATCTTCCCGGTCTTCTCCCAGCGCATTATCGTGCGTGGTGTCACTCCGAGTGTCTTCGCAACATCCGTTATAGTCAATCTTCCGTCCATCGCTTCTCCTCCGTCGGTTAATATTGAATAATAATGCTGTCCACTGCGGGGTCACCAGGACACCAAGTCACCAGGTCACCCGTTAAAAGCTTTTGTAAAAATTCCACAGCAAACCCCCAACTTCTTTTCTCAATCCCTCTAATCGGTTATAACTTTCATCGTTTAGATATTTAAGGCGAACACAAAAATCCAATAGATACTCGGTTTCTGCTAAAGAACCCAGGGCGATATTCGTAAATTGCTTAAGCTCATTCCTACCCTGCCGGCCCGTTCCCTCAACTATATTAGTAGGTATCGAAAAAGCCGCCCTCCTCAATTGAGACGTTATCCCGTACATCTCTTCTTTCGGAAACTTCTTTGTTTCCAAATAAATCTCATATGCCAATTCGTCGGCTTTGCGCCAAACGATTAATTTCTTATATCCTTTTTCTAAAGCTTTTTCACTGGTGACTTGTGACATGGTGACGTGGTGACCCTTCTAATTTTTATTATGCCTATCTATGACAAGCTACGACATACATACATCTTCATACTTAAGCACTACACGTGCCAAAGCGTGTATGAAAAGGATTGATCTTACATGGATTGCACAACTTATTACAGGACAAGGTGTTGCGTAATAATATATCCTGCAGAAATGGCGTAACTCTTGTCTTTCCGGCGTGTTAAGAAAGCCAGGTTGTTGAGTTCCGGCTACATTGTGTTGATTTATCGTGTACTGTTAGGAATCTTAAAATAAAAGTTGCCTTCTTTTTTCTTAACGTGTAAAATTGATAATATGAAAAATAAGCTGTCGCATCAACAGCGGTTGGCGCAGAGGATGGCGCTCACCCCCCAGATGAGGCAATCGATAAAACTGCTCAGCATGTCCATAAAGGACCTCAATGAGCATATCGAATCGGTCCTGACAGCCAATCCTTTCCTTAAGAAGCTGGTAGAGACGACGAACCGGGAGCAATATTCCCGCTCCTCCCGTGAAACATCCTTCCGGCCTGAGCTCCAGGTATCATCCGACCGCAATGAAAATCCCAGGCAGGGCATCCTCTCTCAGCTGACGATGCTGGGCCTGGACAAGAAGGCATTCGAGATAGCGGAATACCTTATATATGAGCTGGATGACAACGGTTATCTCTCTGCGGAACTTGAGGCGGGTGCAGGCGACCTTGGGGTAAGCATAGAGGACGCCGAAAAAGGCCTTGAGACGGTCCAGGGCCTTGAGCCGGCAGGCATAGGCGCGCGGGATGTCGGGGAGTGCCTCGAACTTCAGCTGAAGAGGGCCGGCAAGGAGGATTCGCTCGAACACAGGATAGTCACGGAGGCGCTCAATGAACTTGTCAAGAATGATGCCGACACTATAGCAAGGTCCCTGGGGACGGACAAGGATAAGGTGCTTGATGCGCTCCGTAATATCAAAAAACTGAACCCGCGGCCTGCCAGCGCCGTATTGGGCGAGGATGCGCAGGCGGTCATACCGGAGCTCATCGCCAAAGTGAAGCGCAATAAGGTCCAGATAGCCATAAACCGCGAACGCCTCCCCCAGCTGAAACTGTATAACCCTTACGAGCACGAGCTTGACATCATAAAGGACCCGGAGGCGAGAAAGTTCCTGAAGGATAATATGGACTCCGCCAAGACGCTCATGGACGGCCTCAAGAGGCGTGAGGAGACGATATCCGACGTAGCTACCTATATACTGGGCTTCCAGCAGGAGGCACTCGCCGTGGACAGCCGCGACATCAAGTGCCTCACCATAAAAGATGTCGCAAGGGCGCTCGGCTTCCACCCCTCCACCATAAGCAGGGCTGTGTCGAATAAGTACATACAGGTGAACGATAAGGTGATGGCACTGAAAGACCTGTTGAGCCAGGGGCTGAAGAAGGGTAACGGCGAAACGACGTCGAAGGCGCAGGTCCTGAACAGGATCTCCGAGATAGTGTCAAAAGAGGATAGATCCGCGCCCTTGAGCGATGAAAAGATATGCGGTCGGTTGGAATCCGAAGGGATAATGATCAAACGGCGCACGGTAGCGAAGTACAGGGAGGCGTTGAGGATATTGCCGACTTATTTGAGAAGGAAAGCGAGAAGTTAGGGTATAGGGTATAGGGTATAGGGTATAGGGTTTAATTGAAGGGCTTTAAAATCCCCAGCCTGCCTAAGAATACCAAAAGACCGCTGTAGACGACCACCGCCACCACCAGCTTAAATAATTCGCGAAGCGCATGCTGCCTGTCGCGTATTAGAGCCCTTCCGCTTATATACATCAGGAGAATACCCAGGACGTTACTAAGCCAGTAGAATACCACTACGACAAGCGTAAAATCGGCCCGCATGAAACGCGCTGCGATATTCGCCGATATGTACGAAATCGGTATATTTATGAGCGGGTCATTCCAAACCGTAAAGGGAGAGAGGATCCATCCTATAAAAAAGACGGCCCTCGCGAAGAAACCCCCTTTACTTCTCGTCTCCCTCTTCACTGTTATCGGATACAAACCGTCTGATCTCTTCTATGTTTTCCAGGATCATCTTGGCTTTTGTCATTCCGAACGAAAACGGGTATTTGTCATTCTCATCCCGCTTTATTACCATGACGGGTTTACCTTTATACTCGCTTCTCTCTACCATCTAATCCTCCGTTTGTTAGGGCAATATTATATCACAACCGTGCGCGAAAATCCTATTTTATTTTTATAAATCGAAAGGATCCAGCATAGGGCGACCAGCTCGGCCGCCAGGAACGACACCGCCGCGCCGACCATGCCATACCGGCCCATAAGGACTACGTTCAATATTACGTTGACGGCGGCGCTCCCAATCGTCTGCGCGAGGACCTTCCGCTCCATCCCCGCGGCCACGAGCCCGGTCGAATACGGGATATTTATCAGGACTAGGAGAAGGCTCGAAAGCATTATCTTCATGGTGAGGTCCGCCGCGAGATACTCCTCCCCGACCGACAGCAATATTATCTTATCGCTGAATAATACGGCGGGCACCAGTATGAGCAAGGCCGCCGAGACGGTTAGCTTCAGAAATGCCCGGGTCGCCTCCGTGAACCCGGCCCGGTCGCCCGCGAACGTGAAGGCCAGGCGCGGCAACGCCGCGTTTACCAGGAATACCATGAGCAGTGTTATGCCCCCGACCGCCCTCCTGGCTATCGTGAAACAGCCGACCTCTTCGGGGGACCTGAAGAAACCGAGGAGTATTATATCGAGCCCGTTGTAAACCTGGGCAAAGATAGATATCCCCCATATGACAAGGGCGCTCGAAAGGTAGCGTTTCATCCTGATGAGATCATCGCCCTTTATCCTGAAGGCGAACCTGAAATGGCGCAGGAATATGAGGAGTATCGGTATAGCCGCCAGGTATTGCGCGAGCGGGACTTTCAGTATGTCGGCAGGCCCTTTCACGGCTATATATACGAGGGATATTTGCAGGGCGGCGGTAAGCGCAAAAGAGACGAGGACCATATGCATCGCTTCTATGCCCTGGAAGGCCCATTCGGTGGCACAGGCGGCGATGAAGAATAAGAGCGCCGTCTCCAGTAGCAGGGCCCTGATCTCTGCCAGCTGCGGGAAGAGGTACGAGAGCGCAACAACGGCCAGATATAAGAAGAGCGCTATCAGGAGGCGGAACGAGACGATCTCGGAGACGTATTCAGAGACCCTCTTCCTGTCCTTGGACACCTCGCGGATGCCGTATGTCGTAAGCCCAAGGTCGACGAAATTGAGCAGGTAGAAGACGAGCGACTGGACATAGGCGAGGCGGCCGAACCCCGCAGGATGGAGTACGCGGGCCAGGTATATATATACAAATATGCCGCACAACGCTGCTACTGCATTGGCGGCAGCCATCCACAGGAAATTACCGGTCAGTTTCTTCACAAGTATGCGGGCTATTTCTTATTTATCAGTCCTTTGAATATGTCGATATACTCTTTCGCCTTTTCGATATCGGTCTTCTGGCCGGTGGCGGCGCCTTCTCCCCTGGAGCCCATCTGTCCGATGACATCCGTTATCTTATCGACCGCCATGGAGGCGAGCGCCTGTTTCGATATCGGCCCCAGGTAGAACTTGGGGTCGCCTATCTCGCCCTTTATCTTGAAGTCGAAGACGACTTCGCCGGAAGGGGTCGCGAAATATTTGGCCAGGTCCTGGACCGATGTCTGCCAGAACCCGGCATTCTCATATCCCCTCTTTATGTAAAAGACAAAATCGGATATGTGCACCTCGTTGGTCGACCCTATGCTGCCGTTATCGAAGTCAAAGATGAGGGTACCGGAGAATTTGCCCTTATTAAATACGAAGGGCGCATATTTATCGTAATACGGCTCAAACGTAAGGATGTCGAGGCCGGAGACCTCGAACCTGTTCGACATGGTGAGCTTCGGCGTCGCCGGGTCGAGCGATACGTCCCACTTTATGACCTCGCCCCGGTTCCCGCTAAGGTTGCCTTCGCCGGCGGAACTCAGCGCAAGCACCTTCGTATATGTGTCATCGAACCTCACCGTCACCCGGCCCTCTATATTCTCGAAAGTTATGATATTGGGCCTGGGGCCGATAAACCTGTCTGTGAATATTATCCTGCCGCCGCTTATCGTAAATGTCTCCGGCAGTTTCAGTATCTCCGACGGCTTCTTCCCGCCGGTCAGTTTCGAAACGAGCACCCCCTGAGGGTTGCCGGACGGCCTTGCCGCGGCCGGACGGCTGCCGGATCCCGGTTGCACGACCTCCCCCATCCCTTCTATATTCGTCTTACCGTCCCGGGACCTCTCTATCCTGAGGACAAAGTCCTTGAATAACGGGTCGAATATTTCGAACCCGTCGAGCGGGCTTTTACCCATCATGCGGTACGAGCAGGAGACCTTCCCTATCTCAAGCAGGTACTTCTCTGAAGAGCCGGGCGGGTTCAACACCTTGAAACCATCGAGCGATATCCTGCTGTTCCTGGCATCGAACGTTATAGTATCGATCCTGACAAAATCGGGTAGGGCGTTACGTATGATATTTTCGGCGGAGTACTGGATGACACGGTAGCGGTAGAAGTACACCGCGGCGCCGATGGCGACGCAGAGAAGCACTATTACGATGAGCAGACGTCTAAGCATAGAGGTCACCCGAGTCACAAAGTCACGAATAAAAAGTCACCACGTCACCATGTCACAAGGTCACACGTAAAAGCTTTTACTGGTGACGTGGTGTCTTGGTGACCTGGTGACCTGTTACACTACTGTCCTTCTTCGAACAGATCCAAGAACCTGTCCTCGTAGAGCTTATACAGGTCCCACCTGTCGAGCTCCTTCTTCAGGATGCCGGCCTTCGTCTTATCGAGCTTTGCCTCGCGGAACATCTTCTCTATCTTCTCCATGATATAGCCGGGTATCTTCTTGTCCACGGGCGGCGTCTCAGGGGCTTCGTCCTCTATGGTGAAGGCATCCTTGACCTTATCCTCGATGACGCTCATGCGCTCGTCCATCTCCTTTATATCCTCGATCATCTCCTGCCGGTCCACCTCAAAGGAGAGGATGCGCTCCAGGGCGTCGATTATGGCGTTCGATGCCTTCGGGTTCGGGAAGCTTATCGCGTATTGCGGCATCGTCGCCAGGAGGCACAGGGCGTCTATATTCCGTTCCTCCGCAAAGCCGAGGATAAGGCCGTTAAGCCCGGAGATGTGGCCTCCCTCCATCGGTTTCACCCCGGCCTTCGTGATGGTATCGAGGAGCGCCGCCCTGTTGGCCACGCCGTACACTTCCGGGGGCTCCCTGTAACTTACAGGCAGCGGGAAAGCCGCGCCCGTGAATATCATCTTCGTCCTGAAAGAAGCGGCCGCCTCGAGGACTTTCTTCAGAAGGGCTATCCCCGCGGCACCCTGCAGCTGCACCTCCCCTTCGAACATCACTATATTCTTCTCTTTATCGTAATAGAAGACGTTGCGCGGCACCTCCGCGTACCTGGCTACGCCGTTCTCGACTATCACCGAATCGAGCACCGAGAACTTATCGATCTCTATTTCGGCTATCTCTACCGTCTTCATATTCCGCCTGAGGTAATCGACCGTGCCGAGAGCTACATTACCCATGCCCGGCCAGCCTGCTATCATGACCGGCTCGACCACCTTTATATCTTTGAGTATCTTTATGCCTTCCGGTGCCATCCTGATCCTGTCCGGGCGCTATTTGCCCCACAACCCCCGGTTATTCTCCCTCGCCTCTTTCTGCAACTTCGCGAAAGTGTCGGCGAATTTCACGTTCGGGGGCACAGTCATGACTTCGCCGTACCCTTCCTCAACGATCTTTGCGTTCACGAACGTCCCGTCCTCGAGATATACGTATGCCAGGAGGCGTTTGTACTTATCGCGTTTTTCGACATCAAAATCGAGGCGCACGTTCCTGCCCGCGCACAGTTTCTTTGTAAAAGATGACGCCCTCCTGCCCAGGGCCTCTATCACCTTCATATCCTTACCGCTGCGGCGTGCATCCCGCACGAGCTTGCTATTATACCTCGCCTCGGGCGTATCCACGCCTATAAGGCGGACTTTCTCGCCGTTTGATATCTGCAGGGTATCGCCGTCAATGACGCGCGTTACCCGGAAAAACTCTTTTTTGGTATGACCTTCCTGCGTGGAGGAGAGCGATGTGACGACCCAATAGAGGAGCGCTGCCGCAGTGAGCGTAATGACCCTGAGACGCGCCTTCCCGAAGGATCTGTCTATCACGGGATCCCTGCCTATTTGGCCTTGCGTCCCCGCTCCGGGATCACGGCCATGACCTCTTCGCCGTTACCCTGCGAAGGCAGCTGGACCTTCCGCCACACGCCGGAGTTCACTATCCAGGCGTCGCCGGTCAAACGGTCGACCCTTACTACAACAGGAGAATCCACTATGACCGTGTAGCGGAATTCCAGGAGAGCCGCTATGCTCACGACCAGTATTACGATAGCAATTATGATATTTTTCACGATACACCTCCCGTATGATTAATAGTATATCTCTTCTTCGGAGACGACCTTGCCGCTTTCGTCGTACTTGCGGATTATCTTCTTACGGGTGCCGTCCGGCATGACTTCGTAGCCCGGCTGCTGGGCCTGCTGGGTCACCTGCTGCTGGGTGGCCTGTCTCTTCGGTATCCTGCGGTAGACCTTGCCGCGCCTCTGTTCGGCCGGCTGGGTCAACGTGTCGAGGAGCGCATTCCCTATGACAGAGGTGCCGGCGCCTATGAGAGCACCCTTACCGGCGTCACCGCCGGAAGCGCCTGCCGCTATCGCGCCCGTGCCCGCTCCAAGAAGGCCCTGTTTTATTATGTTGGACGAACCGGACTGCTGAGGCGGTTCCTCGTAATACTCCTCCGGCTGTTCCTCATAGTAATAATAATCGTCGTCCTGGGCGACCGGCGCGCTGCTCACCCTGCGCGGCGCCGAGGAGGAAGAAGATGATGGCCCTGTCAATGAATCGAGAAGGGCGCTTCCGATGACCGATGTGCCTGCGCCTATAAGGGCGCCCTGCCCCGCCTTTCCGCCTGAGGCGCTGGCCGCTATCGCGCCCGTACCGGCCCCCAATAACCCCTGCTTAAGCACGTTCCTTGTGCTGTCATCCACCCCGTAAAGAGGGACGGCGGCACACATAACGATCACTGCCGCGAGCACCACCATTGCAACCTGTCTTGCCTTTATCTTCTCCATATATATCCTCCTATTATTGATTGCCGTATAATTATAGTATTAATTACTTAAAAACTCAAGGATAATACAACCCCCATACCCCATACCCTATACCCTACTCAGCTCTTCCGCCGCAAATATATTGCCCGGGCTGAGGATCCCATCCGGATCGAGCGCCTTCTTCAGCCGTGCCATCTCCCGGACCCCTTCCTTCCCGTACATCTCCTCCAGGTACCTGTGGCGCGTCTTGCCGATGCCGTGTTCGGCAGAGACCGTGCCGCCCAGGGCCACGCCCTTCCTGACAAATTTAAGGCAAAGCTCCTGTGAACGCCGCGCCTCGTCTTCGGACCTGGGCAGCAGGTTCACATGGACGTGGTTCTCTCCTATATGGCCGAATATGACGTGCTCGATACGCGTATCCCTGAGCAGGTCCGTATAGAACCGCATCATCTCATAAGACCCCTTGTCGGGCACGGCTATATCTGTGCTAAGCTTCCTGAAGCCGCTTCGCCTGACGATGTCGTTTATGGTCTCCGGTATCGCATACCTGAAGGCAGTAAAATCATCGAGCTCTTTTTCGTTCATGGCGACCCATGTGTCATCGAGCGAGGAACGGTGGCGCGATATGAGGCGTTCCACTATCCCGAACCGGGCGTCGTCCCTGCCTCCGGGGAGTTCCTCTTCGAAGAATATGGCGGCCCGGGCCTTCCCGGGGACATTCTTATTTCCGGACCGCAGCATCCCTACGGCGTTCGTGTCGAAATACTCCACCGACAGGACATCGAGCGTCTCCGTCTTCCTGCCGGCCATCCGCCTTTGCGACATCGTCTTCAGTTCCGAGGCAAAACCCCATGCATCGCGGGGGGCCGTAAAGAAGACGAAACAGCCGAATATCCCCCGGGGCTTTTCCGCCAGGCCCATCTCCGCTTCCGTTATGACGGATAGGGTCCCCTCCTGTCCGATGAAGAGGTCTATAAGGTCCATACCGTCCCTGGCATAATATCCCGCCGAATTTTTCACGTCCGGCATCCTGTAGGACGGGAACGGCAGCCGCAGTAGAGCGCCGCTTGCGGTCATCATACCGGGCATCTTCCCCGAGAGGAACTTCTCCCCCCGCCTCAGTTCGAGCATAGACCCGTCGGCCATCACCATCTTCAGTCGTTTAACGTGTTTTCGCGTAGGGCCGTATTTAAAAGACCTGGCGCCTGAGGCGTTTGTGGCTATCGTCCCGCCGACGAAGGCGGTCCTTTCGGTCGGGTGGCACGGGTAAAAAAGCCCGTTCTTTTCGGCGGCCGCCTTGAACTCCTCCACGAGGACGCCTGCCTGGACCGTGCCGGCCATAGCGCCTCCCGATATATCCATGATCCCGTTCAGCCGCTCCATCGACACCACAGTCCCGCCGAACGGTATCCTGCCGCCCGTAGTGCCTGTGCCGCCCCCTGTTATATAGAGCGGTGTCTTCTTTGAGGCGGCCTCCCGGACCGCTTCCGCAACCTCACCCGCGTCACCGGGGATGACGACCTTTTCGGCGTACCCTCCCTGGAGGTTCGAGCTGTCCTCCAGGTACGGACGCATAGTATCTATGTCGGTCTTCACTATCATAATATCTTCAGCTTGCGATCAGCTCTTTCATGCGGGAGATATACTTCGAGGCCTCTTCCTCTCCGGACTTTATTATCCTGGTACCCTCATATATCTCATACCATTCCACTGCCGGTAGGACGGGATGTATGGCTATATCGGCCGTTTCGGAACTCATTTCGGCCAGGAGATATTCGCTTGCCTGGATGCTGTTCACGATCACGTCGAAGATGCTCGTCACCTTCTTTTTCGATCTCTGTATATCCTGGGGGCTCGGGAGCGTATTCACGGCAATGATCTTCGTCACCCCCGCCCTTGCGAGGACACTCGTCGGAAGCGGGTTTATTATACCCCCGTCCACAAGGGGCCTCCCGGCTATCATCACCGGCTCGAAGACGCCCGGTATCGCTACGGATGCCGAGATGGCGTCCACGACGCTCCCCTTCTCGAGGACGACCTCTTCGCGTGTCTCTATATCGCAGGTCGCTATCTTGAACGGCAAACGGAGATCGTAAAATGTCATGTCGCCCAGGTGCGCATGAAAAAATTTCCTCAGCTCCGCGCCTTTGATTATCCCCTTAACCGGAAAGACAGGGTCTATAAGGCGGAGCGCCTTTATCTTGTGTTTGAACTCCATCATTATCTTTTCCATCTCGAAAGAGTCCTTGCCGGAGGCCCATAACGCCCCCATGAACGCCCCGACGCTAGTCCCGGAGAGCATATCTACAGGGATCCGCTCCCTCTCTATCACCCTCAAGACGCCTATATGCGCAAGCCCCAGGGCCGCGCCGCATCCCAGGGCCAGGCCGACGAGGCACCCGCCGACCTCGCGCGATATCCTGCGGACCGCCCTCGAATATTCGCACTCCGGGAAGGCGGACGAAAGCGGACTTCCCGCCTTAAGCGCCTTCCGCCGCATCGCATCATCGACGGGCGGCAGTGTCGCATATATGCCGTGCTTGAGCATCTTTGTCTTTTCATCGAAGCCGACTTCGCCGGGCGCCCCGAACTCATTCACTATGACCTTTATGCGCTGCGCCATCTCGGCCGATGACTTCGTAAGCTCATCTATCATCTTCTTCGTCGATATCAGGCTCGGTTCATCGGAGGCGGTTATTATATGTATTATATCCGACTGCTTCAGCGACTCGAATGTAGTCCGGCCCATGTGCGTGGGAAGGTCCGCCACCACGTAGTGGTAATCGTTGGTCAGATAGCTCAAAAGGGGCACTATGTGCGTTACGTCCCCGTCGTCGTCCGTACGGTACGGTATATTCAATATGTCTATACCCAGCGGGTGGCGAGCTATGCTCCTTATGACGGAGGATTCATTGAAGAACGGCGAGTCCAGGCCAAGCGGTCTCACCCCGTCTTTGATCCCGAGGAGGTCCGATATCTCGGTGCCCTCCCTGCTTATGTCGAGGAGTATGACCTTCTTATTCGTCTGGGACCTGAGAGAGACGGCCAGATTCACGGCATAATGAGTCGCTCCGACCTTATCGGGGGTACCGAATACGGATATGATGGTGCTCTCGAAGACCCTCTTTTCGTGAATATCTTTACGCTTAAGCCGGCGCGACAGCGTCTCGCCGAGACGTATGGCGAGGACGGGCAACCGCTTCAGCATTTTGTCGAAATCTTTTTTTGGGATCTTGAGCAGGATAGAATCGTTCACCGTTTCAACGGTGGCCGAATGGGGTTCGCTTGTGAGTATAGAGATTATGCCGAAAAATCTTCCGCGCTTGAGATATTCCAGGTCCTCTTTCCCTGAGGGCCTCGTTATATAGACCCTGAGGCGCCCTGTGATCACGCAGTAGAACGCGTCTGCGGCCTCGCCTTCCCTGTATATAGCGGTATCTTTTTTGTACTCGGCTATGGCGCTTACGGCGGCAACGGCCTTCTTATCTTTCTGCGAAAGGCCGGCGAAGACGGGAAGCTGGTCTATTATAAAGAGCTTCTCCTGCAGGCGCAGCGGATCATCCATTATCCTCACCTTTCAGTGAAGGCGCATAAAGACAAGAGGACGGCTCCCTGGAAAGTCCAAGAACCGTCCTCTTTAAAGATCTCCCGGATATCTTATTTATATCCGCAGAACGGGCAAGTATCCAATGAAGCAACCGACTCACCCGGTGTCCAGAACGTTACTACCTCTACCGCTCCTGCGCCGGTCCTGGTGATCGCGTTCCCTACACCCCTGAAGAAACCGACTATCGGGTTACCGCCTTCGGCAACGACCTTACCAGGCCTGAAGAAAATTTCAGTCCATCCGAATGCAACGTTACAAAGACCGCTGCCGAGACGTGAACCCCACGTCTTCTGCATATCGGCCCCTTTCAGGTTCGAGCACATCTGGCATTCCGCAGACGCTATCGATGCGGAAAGCAGCAGCACCGCCACTACCATTAACATCTTCTTCATCATCCCACCTCCTTTTTTCCCTTTTACAGACCGAGGATCTCCCTGACCCTCTTTACCAGCTTCTCTATATCGATCGGTTTGATGAAATAATCCACTACACCGACCGCATAAGCCCTCTTTATGTCGGATTCGTCCGAAAGCGCAGAAACGATTATTATCGGCAGGTCTTTTGTGGCAGGATTTCTCTTTATGGCTTCGCAGGCCTGCAGGCCGTTTATCCCGGGCATCTTCACATCCATGAGTATCAGGTCGGGAAGTTTTGTGGCGAGTTCCAGCCCCGCCTCTACGGCGCTGGTGGCCAGGACGACTTCGATGCCGCGCAACTCCATCGAATCCCTCAGGATCCTCAGGAAGTCCTCTTCGTCGTCTACTATCAGTATTCTTTTCCGGGGTGTCATTCTATGATAAGATAATTAATTCGCTGCTTCCGTTTCGGAAATAACATTCCCCTGTTCGTCGTACTTTCTTATTACCCTCTTCTTTATCGTCTGCGGGGCCGCGGCCTCTACCTCGGGGACCGTCTCGACCTCTTCCTCATAAGCGGCCTCCTGCCGCCTCTTCGACTCCTGATTGGCGCTGAGCAGGGTCCCGCCTACCGCCCCGACCCCCGCGCCTATGGCAGCACCTGTGCCTGCTTTACCTGAAGCGCTTCCTATGGCGGCTCCGAGCCCTGCGCCTAAGAGTCCTCCCATAAGAGCTCCGCCCAACGCGTTACCGGCGCTGTTACCTTCGCTGTCACTGTCGCGGCCGGTCGCTCCGGGACACGGGGCAGCCGACATCGAGATCGTAACGGCAGCTATAAGTATCCAGGCAAATATCTTCATATCAACTCCTTATTAGGGTTTAATACTCTTAATTAATATACATGGAAAACCGGGGATTTGCAAGAAAAATTTACGGTATGCTGCAGCGGATAGGACTACTTTCTTATGTGCGCGAGGGCTTCCGAGGTCTGCCGTTCGTTCCAGGCCTTTTTGAATTCAGCATGCCTGTCCTTATCGCATGCCGTCTTGAGAGGCGGCTGGACCGCATCGAGTCCGCATATGCCGGCAGCAAAATTTTTGGAAGGCCTTAATTGATTGCCCGAGATGAGACCTGCCGTGACGAGAAGTGCCGCAATGACCACGCTTGTGAGCGCTATCCTGGCGGCAGCGACAGGCTTTGTCTTACATTTCATATCTACGCCTGAAACGAGGTTTCCTGACAGATATTCACCTACTATCTCCAGGGCTTCGCTCTTATTTTCAGCGTCGCTTGTTATCTCTATGACGGTCTTGTATTTCATGGACTCTCCCCTGATCGAAGCAGTACGAGTATATACTATCTTTAAAGGTGTGTCAAGGAAAAATATATAACTATTTTATAATCTAACAGAGCCATTTCATCTTCACATTTAAGCAATTATAGAAAACTAAATATCGTTACTTTCTTCTAACTGTTAAAGCAAAAAAAATTGGCATCACCTGCACTTAAGTATCTTTACCATAGCCCTGTGGATCCTGCCGTTCGTAGCCAGGACGTCCTTATCATAATGCGAATAGCGCGTGCCGTCGAATCTCGTGACGATCCCTTTGGCCTCCCTGACTATAAGGCATCCGGCCGCGCTGTCCCACGGGCGCAGGTCCAGTTCCCAGAAACCGTCAAACCTGCCGCACGCGACATAACAGAGGTCCAGGGCGGCAGACCCGGCCCGCCGTATGCCCTGGGCACGCATCAGAAAATTCTTAAAATTTTCTATGTTTGTCTCTTTC
The DNA here is from genome assembly GCA_041650805.1 of Candidatus Omnitrophota bacterium. Taxonomy (NCBI): domain Bacteria; kingdom Pseudomonadati; phylum Candidatus Omnitrophota; species Candidatus Omnitrophota bacterium. The sequence goes on from JBAZKM010000001.1 coordinate 202,452, forward strand.
TTCTCGCGAACACCGTATGAGAACCCTGTGGCAAGAAGAGATCTCCTGAGGGCCGGGGTCCGCGACGCGGATATTCTCTTCTTATTGAGGAATGACCCTTCATTCTTCACGGCCGTGAAGAGCTCTTCCCTCATCGGATCATACACGACACCGAGTATCACATCCCCCTCCTCTTCCAGGGCGACCGAAACAGAGAAGAAAGGGAAAGAATGGGCAAAGTTGGTGGTGCCGTCAAGCGGGTCGATGACCCACCTGTACGGCGAACGGCCTATCCTCGGGGGGCCTTCTTCGGAGAGTATCGAGTGGCCGGGGAACGCCTTGCGGACCTTTTTTATTATAAGGTCTTCGGACCGCCTGTCGACGTCGGTGACAATATTTATCCTCCCTTTATAGGAGATCTTTCCCGTCCTCCCGACGGACTTTCTTATCATGGCGCCGCTTTCGAGGGCTGCTTCTGTTGCTATTCTAAGGAATAGATCAGGCATTGTTTGTTAGTTTGGAGTTAGGAGGAATAAGCTGGTAGCCGAGCCGGAAGGCCCGTTCCAGGAGGTCTGGCCTCTTATTTATATCACCGGCGTCTTCGATCCTGCCGCAGAAGAGCTCGCCGGCATATTCGGTATCGATCGTCTTGAAGAATACCTTCACGATCTGTCTCGCATTCTCGAAAAAATCATTCTTATCATAACCGCCCGCGGAAAGGAATATCCCCCGCCTCTTCTTCCCGTCCCGTATCTTCAACATATACTTCTTGATCCATGCGCACTGGAAACGGTCTATCATCGTCTTCATCTGAGCGCTCAAACTTCCGAAGAATACCGGGGAAGCGAGTATAAGACCGTCCGCCTCTTTTATCTTGTCATATATGGCACACATGCCATCCCTGATGACACAGGCGCCTGTCTTGCGGCATCCTCCGCACTCCTGACAGGGCTTGAATTCGAGGTCGTTCAGGACTATCTTCTCTACGGAAGCCCCGGCAGACCCGGCCCCCTCCAGGGCTTTATCGAGAAGGATATCGGTATTGCCGCCTTTGCGCGGGCTGCCGCCTATTCCGAGGATCTTCATTATCGGCTTTCAGCTGTCAGCTTTTGCTGATAGCTCTTTATTTCACGATTATAGCGCTGACGGGACATTGCTCGGCGATCTCGCCGAGGTCGCAGCTTGCGCAGCTGTCACTTATTGCGTGGGCTATATTATCATCCCCTACCTCGAAAACATCGGGGCAATTAGAAGCACAGAGGCCGCATCCGGTACAGAGTGAATCGTCGATAGTGATCTTCGCCATGTAGATCCCCTTTCAATTCCCCTTCTTATCATCTTCGGAAATGCGCAGCCCTACGGTACGGGCTATCTCGCGGAACTCTTTATCATTTATCTCGTCGAGCGATTTGCGCAGTTTATTCAACTGTTCGTTGAACTTTATGGCCTTCTCCTGCATCATCTCGTGCGTCTCGTGTGAGCCTCCGAAAAGACGGAAGTTCTTCCCCCTCGTTATACGCACGTGGCCATCCTTGGAATCGAATCCCAATCCCAGCAAAACCTTCCTGTATAGTCGGTTCACCTTTCACCCTTCATACTGATATTTATCCTACACCCTGTAAACGCTGTCACCTATCCTGACGCGCGATCTTACCAGAAGGCCTATCTCCTGGGACTTCCTGCCTTCTTCTATAGAAACGTGATCGAGCTGTATGGATAACACCTTCTCTTTAAAATCGGTCGTGTGGCCTTTAAGATATATCTCATCGCCCACCCTGAGACCGTCTTTCAGGAGCAGTACGGCGGCGGCCTTTACATGCGGAAAATAGTGGGTCACCTCCCCCACCTTCTCCATCGTCGCCTCGGGCCCGGTCAACGCGGGTTTCTTTGTTTTCTTGACCCTTGACCTTTGACCCTTCGCTTTCCTGACCCTTGACCCTTGACCCTTCGTTTTCTTGACCCTCTTCTTTACAACGGTCTTTTTCGGAGTTCTCTTCTTCGCCTTCTTTTTCGTCGCCATATTCACCCCCCGATTTTACGACTTATTATATTATCCCCCTTTTCTATTTGCAAGTATTTTTGTGCGTCTTTAACGGGCAGCTGCCGCAGAGAGGTCTCTTCTTGCAGAAATCTTTTCCGGTCCTGACTATAAGCGCGTGATACTCATTGAAGAGTCCCGCGCGTTTCGGCAGGTTCTCCATGAAGAGCTCCTGCATCTCTTCATATGTCGCGTCTTCGGATACCAGGCCGTGCCTGGTAAAGACCCTCCTGGTGTAGGCATCTATGACGAAGACCGGTCTCCCGAAGGCATAGAGGAGTATGGAGTCGCACGTCTCGGGACCCACGCCGTTCACCCCCAGGACCTTCCGCCGTAATTCCGCGGTCCCCGAGCGGGACATCGCGGAGATGCTTCCGCCGTAGTCGGAGGATATAAGGTCGATGAGGTTCTTCAGGCGTCTTGCCTTGATATTATAATATCCGGCCGGCCTTATCACCTGCGCGAGAGACGCAGCCGGGGCCTTTTTGATGGCGCGGGGCGAAGAGAGTAGCCCGGCGGCCTTTAGGTTCAAGATCGCTTTTTCGACGTTCTTCCAGGACGTGTTTTGCGTCAGGACGGCGCCGACCATCATCTCGAGCGGGCCCTCGGCAGGCCACCAATCCTGCGGTCCATAGGCAGCGTAGAGCCGCCTGTAGATGGCCAGTAAAATACGCCGCTTATATTTTTTGCTTATTTTGTCGTCCCTTTTGCTCTTATCTCGTCTATTGCCACCTGCGAGGCCTTACGCACTTTCATGCTTTCGTCCTTTGAAAGGGCTTCCAGGTCAGGGATGAACTCCGGTTTCCCTATCCTGGCGAGCGACTGTATGGCCGCCAGCCGTATATCGATCACTTCATCGCTCAGGAATTTTTTAAGGGTCGGGATCACTTCATCGGTGCCTATATCCCCCAGGGAAATGACGGCTATTCGCCTGAGGTCTTTCTCGTCCCTCTCGGCAACCTTCATAAGGTAAGGCACAGAGCTCGGATCGCCGATCTTTCCGAGGGCGATAAGGGCTTCACGCCTGATCTTTATATTCCTGTCTTCCGAAAGCGTATTGAGTGCCGGTACTGCGGACTTCGTCCCTATATCCTTCAGGGCAACGACTATACAAAGACGCACGTTATCATCGTATTCGCCCGTCATATTCGAAAGTTTCTCCACTGCCCGTTCTTCTTTTATGTCGCCCAGGCCCTCTATGGCCAGGCACTTTATCCTGAGGTCAGGATCGTCCGTCAGCTTAAGGAAGACATCGCCGAGCGACGGGTCCTTTATCTCCTGGAGCGAACGTGTTGCCAGATACCTGACTTCGGAGTCGTGGTCCGCAAGGGCCTCCTTCAGGACCCCGACGGCCCTGCTGTCGCCTATCTTCCCCAGCGCCTTTGCCGATGCCCGGCGTATCTTTACATCGGTATCTTTCATAGTCAGGACCAGCGCATCGACCGCCATGGGGCTCCTGATATATCCCATGATGTCGATAACGGCTATCCTCTGGCTTACCTTGGCTTCCTTGTTCTTCGCTTCCTCTGCGAGCGCCGGCACCGCCTTCTCCTTCAGCGAGGTCAACGCGACCGTGGCTTCATGAGCGTATTTCGTATCTTTGAGAAGCTCTATGCTCCTTCTCGCGGTCGACTCCGCCCTCAGGTCCGCATCATCGGCATACGCCGGTACCGCGGAAAATATTAAAGCGCTGATCAAAACTATCACCTGACCCTTGCCCATACGTCCCCTCCTTTTTTTACTCAAAGAACTCCGTATCGCTGTACTTATATTTACATATCCCGCGTTTGGACGTCTGTATAAATTCTATAAGATGGCTTATCTCTTTTGAAGACGGGAGCTTCTTCATCTCCTCTATCGCCTGCGTCGTGTTCAGCTCGGACTGATAGAGCAATTTAAACGCGTCCTTTATTCTCTTTATCTCTTCTCTCGGGAATTTTGCCCTCCTCAGCCCTACAAGGTTAACGGAGCGCACGACCGACGGGCCGCGGACCAGCATATAAGGGGGCACGTCCTTATTCACCCCTGTGAACCCGCCCACGATGGCAAGCGTTCCTATCCTGCAGAACTGGTGGACGACCACATTACCCGATATGAATACGCCGTCCCCGACAATGACATGGCCTGCCAAAAGCGCGCAGTTGGCGATGATCACCCGGCTGCCTATATGGCAATCGTGGCCGATATGCGAGACCGCCATGAGATAACAGTCGTCACCTATGACCGTAGGAGAGTCCTCCTTCGTCCCCCTGTGGATGGTCGCATACTCTCTTATGATATTACGCTTTCCTATGATGAGCCGCGTCTTCAGGCCCTTGTCGAATGTCAGGTCCTGCGGCGTGTGGCCCAGGACGGCGCCCATGTGTATCTCAGTGCCGTCCCCCACGCTGGTACCGTTCATAACGTGGGCATGCGGCCACACCTTGACGTCCTTACCAAGTTCGACGTCATCCTCTATTATCGCAAACGGCCCTATATCTACGCCCGGGGCTATCCTGGCCCCTTTGCCGACTATCGCCTTTTCGCTTACGCTCATTTTGCACTTCCTTCTATCTTATCCAGCAACTTGTTCAACGCTTCCGCCACCGGCCTTACATCGTCCCTCCTCCTCACCCTTATACGTTTTGAAAAGTCCCCGCTGTCGGATATCCTCCTTATCTCCCTCTCGAGGCGCTCCATGGGGCCCACGAACCTGTGCGACATCGCGATGCCCCATATCATCAATATAAGGAAGAGGGGCGGCACGCCTATCAGGAGCACGAAATTTATCTTCTGTATCACCGGGAATAGGTTATATGCGATATATTCCGGTATGCCCAGCTGTTCCGCCATCACGTTGAATATCAGGTAATAGAGGCACCCCCCTACGAACAGCACCGGGACGATCATCGACACCATCAGGAGAAAGAGATACCTCAGCTGGACAGGCCCGCCGGTAAAGAACTTCACCCGTATAAATCTGGTCCTCATCATCTGGTCCCCCTTTCGCTGGCGAAACCGTCTTCTTTATACCCCAGTTTTATCTCGTCATACATCGATTCCGCGCTGGTGAGCGTGTGTTCGGTGTTCGTCATGAAAGCTATAGCCCCGACATTGCGCTCCGGATCCTTCCCGAACGCCTTCCTGTAGTCGGCCAGTATGTCGCGTTCCTCGCGGCACCAGCCGTCACCCTCACCGGGACCGCTCCTCAATACGACCAGCTTTATGTTCTTTGAATAGGGGCTTGTGCCTGTAGTGCCCGCCGGGACCGTCTCGGTCCACATATATTCGATGACCTTTGAATTAAGGACGAACGGCGCCAGGAATATCACGTAGACCCTGGCGGCGAAGTCGTCTTCTTCCGTCGTCTTAAGGCTCTCGGGCAATTTTTTGGCCGGGAATTTATTCACCCTCCACTTCCAGGTGATGATGGGGTTCTTCGTCTTCGCGTCCATATTTATCTTATAGTAAAGGGCCGAGGCGGTCGAATCGCTCGTGGCCTTTACATAAGAGAGCGTGCCGTCCTTCTCTACCTTATAAGCCACCTTTCCCCTGAATACCTTCTCCTCCCACTCCTTTAACTCGTTCTCATCGGAGAACGGGAACCACTTCACCAGGAGCATCTTATATATGAGGGGTATCTCTCTCGCTTTTTTTATCTCTTCCGGTCCTTTTCCCGGCAGGAAATGCCTGTAGCAGAAAGGCAGGGAGGCGAGCACGGCTAGCAGGATAAATACGGCTATCTTCCAGTATCTCTTCTTTGCCAGGCGCCTGTTTTGCATATATTGGTTAGTATTTTATTGCGGCGCCTGATAAAAGTCAATAAAAAACCCCGCCCTTTTTTCAAAGGGCGGGGTTAAATACAGCAAATAACTACTTAGAAGCTTACCTTCACTGTACCAACAACATCGGAAGCGACTTCATCATTTCCGCCGCCGTACACTTCACCGGGGAAGAACCAGCCGGCCAGAATGCCGAAGCTGACGTCTTCTGTGTAATCCCAGTTGGCCTGCAGGTCTATTTCGCTGCCGACATAACCGTCTGAATCGGAATCGTTATAAATATACTGCTTCGCGTTCCAGAATAGGTTATAGTTGGCCTTCAGCGTCAGACTGTCAACAGGCTGTAGGCTTCCTACGAAAATGACCTGGTGCTGGTTGGTGAACGATGCATCGGCTGAGCTCTGGAGCTGACCACTCCTTGTAGGATACTGATTGGTCGTATAGAACTTTCCGACGAATTCACGGATGGCCGAATCAAACTTGCCTCTATACATCGGATCCCATCCCTTGAATGTACCGCCGGCCCCTGCCGGGCTCTCTTCCGCCTTGTTGCCGGAGTAGTATACCCACTCTGCGCCGATCTTCGGCTTCCATGCGAACTTCTCTGTGAAGTATCTGCACTCACCGCTGATATCGAGCGCCCATGCCGAACGGGACCTGTCATTGATCTGTAACCTGCTGCCCAGGTACTCACCGCACTGGTATGCGCCTTCTGCCGCGACCGTGAACGCCTCGATCGGGTCGACGCTTCCACGCAGACCGAACGTATGCACCTCATTGCGGGCTTTCGAACCGACCCAATCTTCGATGCTCCTGTCTCTCTTCCAGAACCAATAACCTTCTGCCTCGGCCTTGTAGGAATCGAACTTGTAACCGACGTTCGCGCCCCAAAGGTCTACATCATCAGAGGCCTGTACCGCGTTCTCGGCGATCTTCGAATATACGCCCGTGATCGTCCAAGGATCGAAGTCCAATACCGCTTTCACGGCATCGAACGCAGTCATTACCGAGTATTCCTGCGCCTGTATAGCTCCGGTCGGATCGGTGTTATTTAAATTCGATCCAACGATGAAGCCCTTACCGAACCACAGGTTCTGCCGGCCGATAGTTACCGTGAGGGGCGAATAGATGAAGTCCTTCAGGGTAACATACGCCAACTCTAATTCAACATCGAACTCATCCGGGTTATCCGTGTAACCGCCGAGACCGTTTGGCGCAAGAGTGGTGTCACTCTGGATGTTCTTCGCCTTGACGTTCCAGTCTCTCTGGTTTGCCAGCCTGATGACCGTCTGGACGTTATCCGTCAGATCGGCCTCAACCTGCACTTCTGCGGTCGACATGATCCAATCCTGGTTCGACTGCTGAATACCGGTTCTGGTGCCCAGTCCGGCCGCTACGTCTTCCGCAGGTTTGCTTACGTAGTCGTAAGAATCCCTGTAGAAACCGCGGATGGCCAGGTCACCACTGACCTTCACGCTCTGTGTCTCAGCGTATGCGCCGCTTACCATGAAGCAGAGCGCCAGCGCCAAAACGCATAGCACGTTTAAAAACTTCATTATACAACCTCCTTGTTATGTCTTATGAACAATTTAACTTTATATTTCACAATTCGGCCCTTTAAAGATCTGCGTGCCCCGTTGATGGGCCTTATCGTATATGTATTTCATTTATTATCTATAACGCCACACTTTGATAACTTAGAGCTTGCTTGTGCACCACCTCCTCTTGCGCTAAGATTTAAGTCATCTATGACGGTATAGTCGAACTACCTTTTGGTAGTTAACAGAAGTATATCATATAGGGTAATGGGTGTCAAGGGTATTTCACCTTTTTATTCCTAACGTTTCCTAACGTAAAACCCCTATTTTCCGCAATAAAACCCTTGAATTCCAGAAAATCGACCTGCGGGCGGCCTTACCAACCCCTATGTTCCGCAAGAATATATCTGCCTTTTTATCGGAGATGAGATCTTCCGGGCTGTGAGAATCGGTATTCAGCACCAATTTAGCCCCGACAGAGCCCGCCATCCTGAAGAGACGCTTATCGGGAAGGCGGTGGCTCTTGCGCGTAGTGAGCTCAAGATAGACACCCCTCTTTGCGGCCAACGCCATGTCCTCTTTACTTATCAGACCGGGATGGGCAAGGATATCGCACCCGGCCTCTATGGCCCGCCTGTTCGTCCCGGGCAGGACCGGCTCAGAGATGGTCTCGCCGTGGACTATCACGATCTTCGCTCCGGCCTTCCTGGCGAACTTCACGAGCGGACGTATCTCCTCCAGCGGAGCGTGCGTTATCTCCACGCCCGGGATCGAGATTATATCCCAGTACCTGTTGAGGACTTTGCATGTCTTGACTATGCGGGGAAGGACGAAATCTATATTGGAGAGGTCCACGTGATCGGTGATCGCTATCGCCTCATAGCCGACAGCCTCCGCCCTCCTCACGAGCTCGCTCGGCAGTAGCTCTCCATCGCTGAAAAGTGTATGAGTGTGAAGATCGATCATTTTCTTTCCAACCTCCTAACTCCCAACTCCAAGCTCCAAACTATATTGGCGCCCCTGGCCTGAGTCGAACAGGCGACACCAGGTTTAGGAAACCTGTGCTCTATCCATCTGAGCTACAGGGGCGTCTATTTCTTAAGCTTCCTTAATGCTCAGATGGATGCCTACTACTAGTCTATTGCTACGAAGGCTATCCATCTGAGCTACAGGGGCGATGTTGTTATGCTGTATTCGCCCTGCTGGCGAAATCTCGCCGAAGCCCTCTGTCTATCGCACGTTGATGGCGTAGGCGGATGAGCTACAGGGGCTAGAAAATTTCTGTCTATCTCTTCATGAAATTTTCACTCCGATGCCTGCAAGCAAATTCCGGAGGAATTTGCGCAGCGCTTAGGCATCGGAGGAACAATACCAAAAAGCCGCGATGATTATAACAACTTTTCACGGCGCTGTAAAGAAAGTTCTGACATTCTCTATTTTTTGAAATCTACAACCGCCAGCAGCGCGGCGGCCACTTTTTCGTGGCCGCGCCTGTTCATATGCCCGTCCAGCATATAATAATCGTCCCCGGAGAGGATATCTTTCGCATCCAGCACCGCCATCTCCCTGATGAACCGGGGACGGCCGTCTGAACCTTTTTTCTTCTTCAGCGCAGGCACAAAATCATCGTCTTTGCCGAACTTCACGACTATAACCCGGACCCCCGTAAGGTCGATCCCGCTATTGATGACCGCGTTCAGGAAAAAAGCGGCCGAACCCCTGTACGAAGATGCCCCGTTTCCATCTTTCCGGGAGGAGGCCATATCTTTGATCTTTCTTATGATACCGTTATACTTGGAAAGGAGGTGCTTCCCAAAAAAGTACCTCCTTCTATTCCCCTCTTTACGGACAAGCCGGTCGTACCTGCCGGGACCGGTCACCGGGAGCATGTTTTTATTTAAATAAAATTCCCTGTTCTCGTTGTAGTCGTTAGTATCATATTCGATTATGAGATACTTCAACCGGCTCCTGTCCACCCGTTTCAGCAGGAGCATCTCCCTTACCGTGCCGTATGAAGAGACGGCGGCATTCAAGACCGGCAGGCCGGTCTTCCTTTCGATTATCTGCGGAAAGGTCTCATCCTGTTCCACGCCCCAACCCATGGCGATAGAGTCCCCCGCTACTACTATAACAGGGGACCCCAGGGACGCTTCATCATCACGCACGCCAAGGGAATTGACAAGATATTCCGTGCGAAATTCGATATTCGAAAAGATGAACCTCCCCGGCCGCAGGGTGTACATGACGCCGCTGTCATACCGCGCGCATTCCGGCATAAACTGTATTATGTTGACGTTGCGCATATACAGGCTGCTGAAGAAAAATACGACACTCCTCGGAGCATACCTTAACAATGGGTACGGGTTGTTCAATACCAGGACAAAAACGCCCTCCAGCGCCGCTGACAGGATCACTATCAGGAGCAGGATAGAGAGCGGTGTTTTATACTTTTTTTTCATGGAGCATTACCTGCAACACGCCGGTCAGCTCTTCCGCCAGCACCTTCCCGCATATCTCATGCCCCTTATCATTCCAGTGCATGTCCCCCTTGCGCAGGAAGAGATCGATCCCTTCGGTATATGCCCTGTCGATCGCTTCCGGCACGCGGTCTATAAACATGATGCCGTTCGCCGCGCATATCTTCCGGAACTCTCCCAGGTAGGGCTGATAATCATCCGCTGCGAAAACGACTATCGGGATACCCCCTGCCCTCGCTTTCATCTTTTCTATTATCTTTCCGGTCACAACGACCGATTCCCTGAAATTCGCTAAATCCGCGCCCCTCTCTTTTATATCTTCCTCGACATTATATAACCGGCCGCCGTGCGCCAGGGCCGATGATATCCGGTCCATCCTGTTAAAGATGAAATAGAAGACCCTTGAATGGGTTGCCAGGGATATCCTGGTCTTGCCCCACCGCCGCGGGAAACGGTATTCTATCCTGCCATCTATGAGATAAGGCCTTGTGATCAGGCTGTTGCTGACGAAGCTGGCAACATCGAGCTCCCACAGGTTATTGATGAAGTCGTTCCCGCAGGAGATCTGGAGGACGACCAGGTCCGGCTTTATCTCATCTATGAACTTATCAATGACTATATATTCTTGCAGGGTCCCGTACGCAAGCCCTCCGTAAGCGAACACCTCCGCATTCAGGATATCACCGGCCACTCTGTAATACATCTTATCTTCATCAACGCCCGACCCGTATGTGAATGAATCCCCGACGAAAAATATCTTATACCTTTTGGAGGACGGGTCCCCGAAGACCTTCTTCCCCTTCCACCCCAGTTCGTCATCATACCGGAAGAAAGGCGAGCCGGTGAAAGGTATGCCGAACCTTATCTTGTGATATGCGCGCAACAGGACTTCACCTGAAAGGAATACAAATAGGAGATACCCGCACAGGATAAAGAGGGATACTGCCGGAATGGATTTTTTTGATCTATCGGTTTTCAGGGGATATCAGCAATATTCGTCTTTGATCAGAGAAACGACGGGATAACCCTTGAGCTTCTCGCGCCCTTTCAGGGGGAGGAGCTCGACCACGAAAGCTAGGCCGACTATCTTGCCTCCCATATTCTCTATCATCTCTACCACGGCATGGGTCGTCCCGCCCGTGGCCAAGAGATCATCCACTATAAGGAGATTCGCGCCTTTTTTGAACGCATCCTGGTGGATCTCAAGCGTATCTTTGCCGTACTCGAGGTCGTAAGTCACGCTGTTCGTCTTGAACGGCAGCTTCCCCTTCTTCCTCACCGGTATGATGCCTACGCCGAGCTTATAAGCGAGGGCGGCGCCGAATATGAACCCCCTGGCCTCCACGCTCAATACCGCATCGATCGACTTTCCCTTGAACTGATCGGCTATCATATCCACGGATTCCCTGAAGGTCCTGCCGTCTTTCAGGAGCGGCGTGATATCCTTGAATATGATCCCCTCTTTAGGAAAACCGGGCACATCCCTTATGTAGGATTTCAGTTCCGTTATCATCTCTTTGCGGCCTCCTCTCTTCTTGCGGTGATCTCCTTTTCCTGCTGCATTATCACTTCCCGCATCTTCTTCATCGCTGCGTTCTCTATCTGGCGGACCCTCTCACGCGTGATACCAAAATATTTTGCGGTATCCCTCAGGGTCTTAGGCACACCGTCCTTAAGCCCGAACCTCAATACCAGTATCCGTTTCTCTCTCTTCGACATCTTATCTAGCAGGTCCTTGATCCTCTCCTGCATAAGAAAGTTGGACAGGCCGTCCACGGCGGAGACGATGCTCTCGTCCTCTATGAGATCGAGGAACTCCGTTGAGCTGTCCTCCCCTATGGGCGTGTTGAGGCTCGATATCCCGGTCGCCATCTTGCTCAACTGCCTGGCGCGCTTCATCGGGAGCCGCATCTTTTTCGCTATCTCACTCACCTTGGGCTTGCGCTTGAAAGTCACCGTCAGCTGGTCCGTCGCCTTTTTGAACCTCATCAGAAGTTCGATTATGTAAACCGGCATCCTGACGGTCTTCCCCTGGTTTGCGATCGCCCTGGATATGTACTGGCGTATCCACCATGCCGCGTAAGTGGAGAACCTGTAACCTTTCTTGGGGTTGAACTTCTCGACGGCCTTCATCAGACCGAGGTTGCCCTCTTCTATCAGGTCGAGCATCGAGACGCCGAGGTTCGAATACTTCTTGGCGATGTTGATGACGAGGCGGAGGTTCGATTGGATCATCTTCGCGCGCGCCGCCTTATCGCCTTTCTTTATGCGATTGGCGAGGTCTATCTCCTCCTCGGGCGTGAGGAGCGGGAGCTTCTTGATGTCTTTGAGATACAGTCTTATAGCATCCATAGTATTTAGTTTGGAGTTTGGGGTTAGGAGTTGGGAGCAAAACCCCTAACTCCCAACTCATAACTCCTAACTTATTCTACTTCTTCCCCTTCCCTTCCACCGCCGCCTGCGCCGCCGCAAGGCGCGCTATCGGCACACGGAACGGGGAGCAACTCACGTAATTCATCCCTACCCTGTGGCAGAATTTAACGCTGTCAGGGTCGCCGCCGTGTTCGCCGCAGATACCCACCTTAAGGTCCTTCCGGACCGACCGGCCGCGGTCTATGCCTATCTTTATAAGCTCGCCCACACCTTCCGTATCGATCGTCTGGAACGGGTCGGCGGGCAGTATCTTGGCATCGAGGTAGTCGGGGAGGAAACTGCCGATATCGTCGCGGCTGAACCCGAACGTCATCTGGGTCAGGTCGTTTGTGCCGTAGGAGAAGAACTCGGCCACTTCCGCCATCTTTGCGGCCTGGAGCGCCGCGCGCGGTATCTCTATCATAGTGCCGTACATGAAAGGAAGGGTTTTAAGCCCGAACTTTGCCATTACCTCCTTATGCACCCTGTCGACGATCGCCTTCTGGTGGACGAGCTCCTGGGGCGTGCATGTCACCGGTATCATGATCTCCGGGTACGCCTTCTTGCCGGCCTTTATGAGCTCTGCTGTCGCCTCCAGTATGGCGCGCACCTGCATCTCGGCTATCTCCGGATATGTGATGCCGAGGCGGACGCCGCGATGGCCTAACATGGGATTATTCTCATGGAGGTCATCCGCGCGCCTGTTCAGCTCGCCCATATCGATGCCGAGTTCTTCCGCGAGCGCCTTTAACCTGTTTTCATCGAGAGGGACGAATTCGTGCAGAGGCGGGTCGAGGAGCCGGATCGTGACCGGATACCCCTTCATCGCCTCTATCGTCGCCTTCACGTCGTTCTTGACGAACGGGAAGAGCTCTCCGAGCGCCTTGCGCCGTTCCTCTTCCGTATTTGACATGATCATCTTGCGGAGCAGGAAGAGCGGCTTATCGCTCCCTTCGCCGTAGAACATATGCTCGGTCCTGAAGAGGCCTATACCCTCGGCGCCGAATTTTACCGCCTGGGCCGCGTCTTTCGGGGTATCGGCATTGGTGCGGACTTTCAGCACCCTGAACTTATCCACAAGCTTCATCAGCTCCGTATATGCCTTATTGTTATCGAGGTCTATATCTACCAGGGCCAGCTTTCCTTTATATACCAGCCCCTTGGTGCCGTTCAGGGATAACCAGTCACCCTCTTTGACGACCTCGCCTTTCTTCGTCTCAAAAGATCTGCCGTCCTGGGCGATCTCCAGGTCCGAACATCCCACTATACAGCACCTGCCCCAGCCGCGGGCAACGAGCGCCGCGTGCGAAGTCATACCGCCCTTCAGGGTGAGGATGGCCTGCGCCTTATGCATACCGTCGACATCTTCGGGGGACGTCTCTTCCCGCACGAGTATGACCTTCTCCCCGCGCGAGGCCCACTCCACTGCATCCTCGGACGTAAATACAACGCGTCCCACCGCGCCCCCCGGACCCGCCGGCAGCCCTTTGGCTATCGCGCCGGCGCTCAACTCCGCCTTCGGATCGAGCATGGGCAGAAGCAGCTCGACCAGCTGGTTCGGCCCGACCCGCATGATAGCGGTCGCCCCGTCGATAAGCTTCTCTTTATGCATATCCACCGCCATGCGCACCGCGGCAACTCCGTTCCTCTTGCCCACACGGCACTGGAGCATGTAGAGCTTCCCCTTTTCGATGGTGAACTCTATATCCTGCATGTCGCGGTAATGCTCTTCCAGGCGCGTGCGGATAGAGTCAAGCTCCCTGTATAATTTAGGCATGATCTTTTCAAGCGTCGGGAGGGACTTGCTCTGGTCGTTTTTGGAATATTCATTGATGGGGCCGGGCGTACGTATGCCGGCGACCACGTCCTCACCCTGCGCGTTCACGAGATATTCACCGTAGAACTGCGCCTCACCGTTGCCCGGGTTACGGCTGAATGCCACACCCGTGGCCGAATCGTCTCCCATATTCCCGAATACCATCGTCTGCACGGTCACTGCCGTACCCCACTCATCCGGTATCTTCTCGATACGCCTGTACTCAAAGGCGCGCTTCCCGTTCCAGCTTGCGAAGACCGCGCCCACGCCGCCCCACAACTGCTCCTGGGCATCGTCCGGGAAAGGCCTGCCGAGGACGTCCTTGATCGTCTTCTTAAAATCGGCGACGAGCTTCTTCAGCTCCCCTGCCGTAAGCTCGGTATCGGACCTGTAGCCTCTCGCCTTCTTCACCTGTCCAAGCTTCTCATCCAGTATCTTGCGTATGCCCTTACCGTCTTTGGGTTCGATCCCGGCGGCCTTCTCCATAACGACGTCGGAATACATCATGATGAGCCGCCTGTAAGCGTCGTAGACGAACCTCTCGTTCCCCGTCGCCTTGATGAGCCCGGGTATCGTGCTCTCGGTGAGCCCGACGTTCAAAACCGTCTCCATCATGCCGGGCATCGAGCGGCGTGCCCCGGAACGGACCGAGACCAAAAGCGGGTTATTCCGGTCGCCGAACTTCTTTCCCATGATCTTCTCGACACCGGCCATGGCGGCGTCCACCTGGGACTTCAGCTCTTTGGGATATGACTTCCTGTTCCTGTAATAATAAGTGCAGACCTCTGTCGTGATGGTGAAACCCGGAGGTACGGGAAGGCGCAGTTTCGGATGCCCCGCCATCTCGGCCAGGTTGGCCCCCTTGCCCCCCAACAGGTTCTTCATCGATTCGTTGCCGTCGGCCTTGCCGCCGCCGAAGAAATATACGTACTTCACTTTTTTACCACCCATCTGTACTACGCTCCTTTCAGTTACGACTTTAATTTATCCGCCAGGTATCCTTTGACCTTCTCGACGCTCACGCGGTCCTGCTTCATCGAATCGCGGTCGCGGATCGTGACCTTCTTATCCTCAAGGCTATCCACATCTACGGTGACGCAGTACGGCGTCCCGACCTCGTCCTGTCTCCTATAAAGCCGTCCTATCGAGGCGGTATCGTCATACACCGCCTTGATATCCTGTTTCAGACCGTCGGTTATATCGTGCGCGAGTTTCACTATCTCCGGCCTGTTGCGCAGAAGCGGCAAGACCGCGGCCTTTATCGGGGCTAAACTTTTGTGGAGCTTCAGGCTAACCCGTTTCTCGCCCTTGACCTCTTCTTCGGAATACGAATCGGCCAGGAACGCGAGGACTGACCTGTCGATCCCGCCCGAGGGCTCTATCACATAGGGGGTGAACTTATCCTTCGTCTCTTCATCGAAATACTGGAGGTCCTTGCCGGAGAGGCGCATGTGCTGTTTGAGGTCGAAGTCGGTCCTGTTGGCTATCCCTTCGAGCTCGGACCAGCCGAACGGGAACTTATACTCTATATCCGTGCATGCCTTGGCGTAGTGGGCAAGCTCATCCTTTTCATGCTGCCGCTTCCTCAGGTTCTCTTCTCTTATGCCCAGGGAGACGTACCAGTTGAAACGCTCGGCCACCCACTTCCCGTACCACTCCTCGTCCGTGCCCGGCTTCACGAAAAATTCTATCTCCATCTGTTCGAACTCCCGGGAACGGAACGTAAGGTTCCCGGTAGTAACTTCGTTCCTGAACGACTTGCCTATCTGCGCTATCCCGAAAGGTATCTTGCGTCTCATGGAAGTGATGACGTTCTGGAAGTTCACGAATATTCCCTGCGCGGTTTCGGGCCTCAGATATGACAGGCTGCCCCCGTCCTCTATCGGCCCCAGGTGGGTCTTGAGCATAAGGTTGAACTGCCGCGCCTCGGTGAGCTCGCCGCCGCACTCCGGGCATTTCTTGCCGGTGACATGTTCTATCTTAAAACGCTTTTTACACCCTTTGCAGTCGACGAGCGTATCCTCAAAACTCGTGACGTGGCCCGAAGCCATCCAGACCGAAGGGTGCATGAGTATGGCCGCGTCCAACCCTTCGACATCGCCCCTCCGGTATACGTTCGAGCGCCACCATGCCTCTTTAAGATTGCGCTTCAGCTCGGCGCCGAGCGGGCCGTAGTCCCAAACGCTCCCTAACCCGCCGTATATTTCACTGGATTGGAACAGGAACCCCCGCCTCTTGCAAAGGGAACCTATCTTCTCCATTAAGTCCGGTGCTTTATTCATAAGTTTCCGCTATCCTAACACAAAGGTACTGTTAAATCAATCACTTTTTGTCCTCTTTTTTGTCGAGGGCCTCTTTCAGCAGGACGATCTCTCCGCCGAGCGCCTTTTGCTCCGCTTCGATCCTGTCCAGCCGGGCCGCGACCGTATCGAATTCCCGGGATGCGTATTCATCGGTGCTCTCCAGATAGATGCGCCCCTCTTCCCGGCGCAGCTGGCCTCCTTTAGGTACCACTATATTCACATCCCCCGCCTTCTCCACCTCCATGCCGGCAGGTATCCTTACGTCGCTCTCCGTCTTTTCGGCTGAGTACGCGGGACCGGCAATGAGTGCGGCATGGATCAAGCCGGTTAAAACAAAGAGCATCACCTTATTCATCGCGCCGTCTCCTTTACGCCCTTATCTATGGTATCGAGGAACTTGACCGTCTTGAGCCGCCTCTCTATATGATAATCCAGGAACTTCCGCAGTATCTTTTCCAGCTCCTCTCCGACCTGTGAAGAGACCTTGATCCTGTCCACCTTATCGAACGGCAAACCCTGTATATGCTCTATGAACTTTACCGTGCCCTGGAGGACCTCTGCCGCATCCTTATCCGAGCCGAGACATTTTTTGCATATCAGGCCGCCGTTACGGAAGCTGAACCGCGCCCCGTCCCCGGCCTTATCCGAACAGTTGGCGCACAGATCCAGCGTAGGCATAAGCCCCAGAAGGCTCAGGAGCTTTATCTCGAATATCCTCGTGACGCGCTTCGGGCTCGCTTCTCCGGCCAGGAGCCGCAGGCTGTTCAGTAATATGTCGAAGACGTCCCTGTGCGGATCGGAGAGGGACGTGACCGAGTCGAGAAGCTCCGCCATATACGCCGCATACGCCAGCCGTTCCAGGGATTCGCGGATAGGGCTGAAGAACTCCACGAGGTCGCATTGCGATATGGTATACAGGTCGCTCTTCTTGCGCTCATAGAAGACAAGCTCGTCGAGCGCAAATATCTCCAAACTCCCGCCGCCGTATTGCGCGTGAGGCCCGCGTACGCCGCGCACTATCCCTTTGATCTTCCCGAAATCTTTTGTGTAGAAGGTGAGGATGAGGCTCGTCTCGCGCAGGTCCTGGCGGCTTAATAGGATCGCTTCGGTCTTCTGGATGGCCATTATCAGCTTTCAACAGCTGTCAGCTTTTTTTGGCTGATAGCTATCTTAATATCTGGAACACAAAAGTAGTTAAGAGGATGCCTATGACCGCGCCCGCGAAGACCTCCGAAAACGTGTGCACCGCGTCCTTTATCCTGTGCCTGGCTATGAGGAACGCCATGAAGAACGCCAGGACTATGACGATCGAGTTATTTGTCAAAAAGGTTATTATGGTCCATATGGAGAAGGCGATCGCCGAATGGCCGGAAGGCATCCCGCCGCGCAAAGGCGTGCCCCTGTGGAATATTATCTTTCCCATTATCGATGTGCCGAATACGAGGATCAGCGCTATGAACGTAATATGCCACGGGGACTGTTTTATCCGCACCATCGCATCCTCTATCCTGAAAGGCACCCTTTTGGAAAAGAGCGAGTACCCGACTATCGCCGCATTGATCGATGTGAGCAGGACCGCCCCGGCGCTCACGTCTTTGATGATGCGGGCGATGGGATGGAATTCGCTCTTGATCATATCCACGACAAGCTCTACGCATGTATTTATCATCTCTGCCGACAGGACGAATGTTATCGTAAGACACAGGATGAGTATCTCGCCCATGCTGAAGCTGAGGTATATGCCGAGGAGGATAATGAGGACGGCCGAGAGGAAATGTATGCGCATGTTCCTCTGCGTCCTCATGACGTAGATGAAACCTTCTATCGCGTCGTTAAAACTCTCGATAAATTTTCGTTCTTGCATAGATATCTTAAGACCTTCTTCTCTTTACGGGACATCCGGGCCCGCTCCCCCGGGGTACCGTCCTCATAACCGAGGAAGTGGAGTATGCCGTGTATAACGTAAAGGACGAGCTCCTCGGCAAAACCGGTCCCGAAACGTACGGCGTTCCTTGACGCCGTGTCGGATGAGATGAATATCTCGCCGAAGAACGCGTCCGTGCCCATCCCGTCTTTTGGCAGCCTGAAACTCAGCACGTCGGTGGCCCTGTCCGCGCCTTTATACTTCCTGTTAAAAACGCGCATCGCCCCGTCGCTCAAGAATACGACCTCGAACTCCGTCTCCGGGGGTTCTTTTAATATCTCCAGTATCCTGATCACCAGCCGCCTGATAAAACGCCTGTTAAGGCCGAAAGAGCCGTTAGCATTTATTACGGTGATATGCGGAGGTGTCATGCCTTTACGTTCTCGTATGCCTTGATGATATCCTGGACGAGCTCGTGCCTGACGACATCCTCGCCCTTAAGATAGACGAATGAGATGCCTTCTATTCCTTTAAGGACGGTGCGGACCTGGCTCAACCCGGATACCTTGTGGCTGGGCAGGTCGCTCTGGGTTATATCCCCGGTTATGACGGTCTTCGAGTCAAAACCGAGACGCGTCAGGAACATCTTCATCTGCTCGGGCGTGGAATTCTGCGCCTCGTCCATGATTATGAACGAATCGTTCAAAGTCCTCCCTCTCATGTACGCAAGCGGCACCACCTCTATTATGCCGCGCTCTATAGAATCCTTGATCCTCTCCACCTCCATCATATCGTAAAGGGCGTCGTAAAGCGGCCTCAGGTAAGGCGTAACCTTGGCGGAGAGATCGCCGGGCAGGTATCCTAAACTTTCGCCCGCCTCGACCGCCGGACGCGTAAGTATGATACGGCTCACGAGCTGTTTCTTCAGGGCGTTCACGGCCATCGCCATCGCCAGATACGTCTTCCCTGTGCCGGCGGGCCCTATGCAGAATACGATATCGTTATGCCTTATCGCATCGACATACTCTTTTTGCCCTTTCGATTTCGGGGTTATGTACTGCCTTTTGGAGGAGACCTCTATCCTGTCGAGGTAGATCGAGTGGATATCGCGTGTTTCGTCTTCTTTTATGGCATGTATGGCATACAGGAGCTCGTGTTTCTTCACCAGGCCGCCGCTCCGTATCGTAAGGAGAAGCTCCTCGAAGAGGCGCGATGCCTGTTCTACGGGTGACGATCCCCCCTCCAGGTTAAGGGTCTCGCCCCTCGTCGCTATGCTGATCCCGAATTCGTTCTCTACTACCTTCAGGTTCTCGTCGTGGGTGCCGAATAGCGTCTTGGCTTCCTGCATATTATTAAGTTTGATAGACCGTTCCATGATAAAGCCGTTCCTAATTTATGAGGTCTACATCCAAAGCTATAAATTCGCGCTTCAGGTCTCCCCTGTCAGGCGCGGGCGGAGGCGTGCCCTTGAGATATCCCCTGTTGCCGGCGGCCATATTCTGGTCTACCCTGTCCATCTTCATCTTATAAGGCGCGCTTACGCGCTCGCAGCCTGTTGTTATGATGAGAAGAGAGAGCCCGAGGAACGCCACGCATACAACTCGCATAAAACCTCCTTTACTTCTTTATACGGATACCCAATTCGTTCAACTGTTTCTCATCGACCGGCGAAGGGGCGCTCGTCATCGGGCAGAACGCCTTCTGCGTCTTGGGAAAGGCGATCACATCCCTGATCGAATCGCAGCCCAGGAATAGCGTAAGGAGTCGGTCCAGGCCGAATGCTACGCCGCCGTGAGGGGGCGCGCCGTACTTGAACGCTTCAAGGAGAAACCCGAAACGCGCCTGTGCATCCTCTTTTTTGAAACCGATTATCCCGAATATCTTCTCCTGCAGGGCCGTGTCGTGTATCCTGATGCTGCCCGACCCTATCTCGGTGCCGTTTATGACGAGGTCATAAGACCGGGACCTCACCCTGTCGAGGCCGTCCTTACTGTCCAGAAGGGCGATGTCATCCCGGTGTACCGATGTGAACGGATGGTGTTCCGACTCCCACCTCTTCTCTTCGGCGTTGTATTTGAACAGCGGGAAATCGGTCACCCAGAGAAAATCGAACCTCTTTTCGTCTATCAGGTTGAGCCGTTTGCCCATAAGTTTCCGGAGCGCCGCCATAGAATCGTACGCGACCTTTTCGCCGTCCGCCACTATGAATATCATGTCACCCTCTCCGGCACCGAGCGCATCCTTTATCGAGCCCAGCTCTGCGGCAGAGAAGAATTTATCTATCTGGGATACGGGCTTACCGCCCTCTATCCTGAAATTGGCCAGCCCCTTCGCGCCGTATCCTTTCACGAATTCTATGAGCTCATCGACCTGGCCGCGCGAATACTGCCCGCACCCGGGTGCGGCGAGCGCTATGACCTTCCCCTTTTTGGCGACCACATCTTTGAATATCTTGAACTGGCAATCCTTCACTATGCCGGTTATCTCTTTCAGCTCCATGCCGAACCGCGTATCCGGCTTGTCGCACCCGTACCTCGACATCGCTTCGCCGTATTTGAGCCGCGGGAAGGGTGTCTTCAGGTCCACGCCTATCGTCTCCCTGAATAACTTCTTCATGAGCCCTTCGGATATATCAAATATATCCTCTTCCGTGACGAATGACATCTCTATGTCGAACTGGGTGAACTCCGGCTGTCTGTCGGCACGCAGGTCCTCGTCCCTGAAGCATTTCGCTATCTGGAAGTACCTGTCCAGCGACGAGACCATCAGTATCTGCTTGAAGAGCTGGGGCGATTGAGGGAGCGCGTAAAACATGCCCGGGTTGAGGCGCGAAGGGACCAGATAATCGCGCGCGCCTTCCGGCGTCGATTTGGTCAGTACAGGCGTCTCGACCTCCACGAACCTGCGCTCATCAAAATAGTCGCGCGCCAGCTTGCAGACCTTGTGCCTGAGGCGTAAACTCTTCTGCATCATGGGACGCCTTATGTCGAGGTATCTGTACTTCAGGCGGATCTCCTCCGCTATCGCGCTGTCATCGGCTATCTCGAACGGCGGGGTGAGGGCCTTATTGAATATCTCTACGGAGGCGGCGCGGAGTTCCACTTTTCCCGTGGGGAGTTTCTCGTTCTCGGTGCCCTTAGGGCGCTCTTCCACTATGCCTTCGACCTTCACCACAAATTCGGAGCGCAGGGATTCGCCTCTCTTATGTATGTCCGTATCCGACTTCGTATCGAAGACGACCTGCGTCACGCCGAACCCGTCCCTCAGGTCTATGAATATGAGGTTTCCGTGGTCACGGCGCGACCACACCCATCCGCATAACGTCGCCCTCTTCCCTATCTCCTTCTCGGTCAGCTCCCCGCACGTGTGCGTCCTTAACATATCCGCTTCCTCACTTCTTCTATGATATGATCTGTATCAACGGGCACCTGATCATCTTTTTTTGCCATATCTTTGATCAATACCTTATTCTGCCTCAACTCATCATCCCCGATGATAAGGACGAACCTCACTCCCAGCGCGTCCGCTGTTCTCATTTGAGATTTTAAAGACTTGCCCTCATAATCCATCTCGCATGATATGCCGGCGTCTCTCAATACGTTCGCTATAACAAATGCTTTTGAATAAGGGGACTCTCCGATGGTGGCCACAAAAACATCCGCTCCATGTTTCTTTAAGTCGCCGCCTGTTTTACGCCCCCATGCCAGGATCATCCTGTCCAGACCAAGCGCAAAACCACACGCACCCAGGGCAGGTCCTCCCATATCGCTTATAAGATTATCATATCTCCCACCTGCGCCTATCGCATCCTGCGCACCGAGATCTCTTTGAGTTATCTCGAACACGGTCCTGGTGTAGTAGTCCAATCCTCTTACAATATGATTATCCACATCATAAGGTATTTTTAACGAATCCAAAAACCCGAGCACCTTATTAAAATGGTCCTTGCAGTCGCCGCACAAGAATTCCGCTTTTTTAAAGCTTCCTTTTACGATCGCCCTGCAATTTTCGTTTTTACAATCGAGCACTCTTAAAGGATTGGTCTTCAGCCGCCGTTTGCAATCTTCGCACAAGATCTCTGCTGTCCCTTTATCCGAAAAGGTTTTCTTCAAAATCTTTTTCAGTTCTTCCTTATCTTTACTACAACCCAGATTATTTATTTTCAGCTGACAACCTTTTATGTCGGAATCTTCCAATATCCTCATGGCAATTTTTATGACTTCCGCATCTACGGCAGGGCTGGTTGATCCTATGGCCTCTAATCCTATCTGATAGAACTGTCTCATACGACCCGCTTGCGGACGTTCCGCCCTGAACATGGGGCCTATATAATACAATTTTTGAAATGGATCGGTTTTATAAAGATTATTTTCCAGGTATGCTCTCACTATCGGGGCCGTTCCTTCCGGCCTCAACGAGATATTCCTCCCGCCACGGTCTTCAAATGAGAACATCTCCTTATTGACTATATCAGTATCCTCCCCAACGCTCTTGATGAAAAGGGCCGTCTCTTCCATCACCGGTGTACGTATCTCTCTGTATCCGCATTTTTTAAATATATTGCGAGAGATATCTTCTATCCGCTGCCATCCGGACGATTCATCCGGCAGTATATCCCTCGTACCCCTTATCGTCTTGTATTTCATCTTTCTATCCCCTATCCCCTATACCCTAACTCTCTATCTCTTAGCTAATACCCTATACCCCAACTCCCTATTTCTCAGCTAATACCCCATACCCCGCCACTCACTTCGCCTTCTTCTTCATCACCATCCCCGCCTTGAACGTGACGACCTTCCGCTCCGGTATGGGCACTTCCTGGCCGGTCTTCGGGTTACGACCGATCCGCGGCTTCCTCGTCTTCACCTTGAAGACCCCGAAGTTCCTCAACTCCACCGTCTCGCCCTTTGCGAGCGAATTGGTGATATGGTCAAGCGTCTTCTGGACGACCTTCTTTACATCTATCTGTTTCAGGTCCGTCTCTTCCGATATCTTCAATACTATCTCTTTCTTGGTCATTCTCCCTCCCCTTTCACGTTGATCTTCCCGCAAATATCCGTTTGAAAAATGCGCCCACAGGATTGAATTCTTCGATACGCCGTTTCTTATCTTTGAGCCGTTCCAGTATGTTATTCAGGAATATATATGAATCCCGCCAGTCCTCTTCGACCTTCTTCAGGTGTTTTTCCGACATGAAGAGGATATTCTCAAGCGCCAGTATCTCATTCACAGGGTCGGTCAACCGCCCGTGCGGCATGTACTTGAACTCCAGGCCATTCTTCATCGTCGCATACTTATCCCTGAGGATGCGCTTTGTATCAAGGAATTTGTATTCGTCGTCTTTAGTGATCGTCCCTTTGGATATGGTGCCATCATATATGGAGTGCAGTTTGGCCCACAGCTCCAGGAAGCTCTTCACCGATTTTATATCGGCCTCTGTCTTTTTATCTATCATAACATTCTGTTTTGCAATGAGTTATGGTAGCATTCTTATGCTAGCTTGTCAAGGTGTTAACTCACTACGTCCTGAAGCTCACGACATCCCGCCCGAATATCTTCTCTATGTCCTTGACGAGCCCTTCGTGCGGCTCGACGGTCAGCATCTTCCCTACCGAGAGGAGCGTCTTCTTCCCGTCAGGCTTCCTGAATGACAGGTAAACGGGTATGACCCCGGGATACCTGGATAGCACCTTCTTAAGGTTATCGAGCGAATGCTTCTCCAGGCCGGCCGTAACGAGCTCTATGAGAAGCGCCTTGGTGTACTTCGCCTTCACCGACTCCAGCGTCGATATCTCGCTGGCGATCAACTTCGGCTCCTCTTCCCTCATATTCAGGCGGCCTTTCATGAAGACCATACCGTCCTGCTTTACAAGGTTCCCCCATTTTGCGAAAGTGCTGGGGAAGACGAGGACCTCTACGGTACCGCTCAGGTCCTCAAGCGTTACGATCGCCATCTTCTCGTTCGTCTTCCTCGTAACGGTGAACTTGACCTTGCTTATTATACCGCCCAGCAGGATCTCATCGCCGTCCCTCTGCGTCTCGAGAGAGGTGATCTCGCACGTGGAGTATGTGTTGAGCAGTTTTTCGAACCGCGCGAGCGGATGTTTTGTGATGTAAAATCCCAGGAGCTCCTTCTCATATGCCAGGAGCTGGTTCTCGGGCCACTCCTGTATGTTCGGGATGTCCTGAAAGGTCTTTTTGAAATTCTCCTCATCCTGGAACTTATCAAAAAAGGAGAGCTGCCCGTTCATCTTGTCTTTATGGATATTGCCCGCCGCCTCCAGCGCCTTGTCTATGATCGCGGCGAGCTGCGACCTGAAGAGACCGAGCGAATCCATGGCCCCGCATTTTATTAGACTCTCTATCACCTTCCTGTTGACAAGACGCGGGTCGACCCTTTCGGTGAAGTCGTATATCGATTTGAAGCGCCCGTCTTTCTGGCGCATGGTGATTATCGAATCTATCGCCCCCTGGCCGACATTCTTCACCGCCACGAGCCCGAACCGTATCGATTCGCCGATGACGGTAAAGTTGGCAAAGCTCTCGTTTATATCGGGCGGCAGGATCTTTATCCCCATCCTGACCGCCTCGTTGATATAGGCCGCTATCTTGTCGAGGTTATCTTTTTCGCTTGTGAGAAGGGCTGTCATGAATTCGACCGGATAGTTGGCCTTAAGGTAAGCCGTGCGGTAGCTTATCATGGCGTAGGCGGCGGAATGGGATTTATTGAAGCCGTATCCCGCGAAATACTCTATCTGGTTAAAGATACGATCGGCCGTCTTGCGGTCGATATCATTGTTGAGGCACCCGTCTACGAAGTGCTGGCGCACCTGGGCCATGACCTCGGGCGTCTTCTTCGCCATCGCGCGGCGCAGGTTATCGGCCTGGGCCAGCGAGAAACCGGCGAGCGTCGAGGCGATCCGCATGACCTGTTCCTGGAAGACGATGATCCCGTAGGTCTCCTTCAGTATCGGCTCGAGCAGTTCGTGGTCATATCTTATCTTGACCTCGCCGTGTTTACGTTTCATGAAGTCGTCCAGCATGCCCGAGCCTATGGGGCCCGGCCTGAATAAGGCCAGGAGAGAGACGATATCCTCGAACCGCTCCGGCTTCAGCTTCTTCAGGAGGTCCCTCATCCCGGAACTCTCAAGCTGGAAGATACCGCTCGATTCCGCATTGGCCAGGAGTTTATATGTCTTCCTGTCGTCAAGCGGTATCTTCTCTATGACAACGTCCGAGCCTTTCGTGCGCTTCACTATCTTCACCGTTTCGCTTACTACCGTGAGAGTCCTCAGGCCCAGGAAGTCCATCTTCAGGAGCCCGATCTTCTCCAGCGACGTCATCGGGTAACCGGTGGTGATCTGCTGGTCCTGCACCTTATATAACGGGGCGTAGTTGACCAGCGGTTTTTCGCTTATGACGACCCCGGCGGCATGGGTCGAGGCATGACGCGTCAGGCCTTCGAGGGTGAGCGATGTGTCTATCAGGCGGGTGATGTTCGGGTCGGACCTGTAAAGCGTCATCAGCTCGGGTTCCTGCTCGAGGGCATGGTGGAGCGTCATATTGAGATCGTTGGGCACGAGCTTCGCTATCTTGTCTACGTCGCCGTAGGCCATGCCGTATGCCCGGCCCACATCCCTTATTACCGCCTTCGCCAGCATAGTCCCGAAGGTGATGATCTGCGCGACGTTATCTTTGGAGTATTTTTTGACGACGTAATCTATGACCTCGCCCCGCCGCTCATAACAGAAGTCGATATCTATATCGGGTAGGCTCACCCTCTCCGGGTTCAGGAACCTCTCGAAGAGGAGGTCATACTTCAGGGGGTCTATGTCGGTGATCCCGAGCGAATAGCTCACGACGCTCCCCGCGGCGCTGCCCCGCCCGGGGCCCACGGGTATGCCTATCTCCTTCGCGTGGTGGACGAAGTCCCAGGCGATCAGGAAGTAGCTCGTATAGCCGGAGTTCTCTATGATCTCCAGTTCATGCCGTACGCGTTCCATGACCGTCTTGTCCGGGGTTTCGCCGTATCTCGTCTTCAGGCCGTCATATACGAGTTCGTGCAGGTATCCCTCATTGGTCTTCCCCTCGGGGGAATGGTAATGAGGGAGGTGGGCCGTCTTAAAGTCGAGCTCCAGGTTACACTTCTCCGCGATGGCGATGGTGTTCTTCAGGGCCTCCGGGGCGATAGAGCCGAATGAGCGGGCCATCTCTTCTTTCGATTTGAAATAGAACTCCTCTGTCTGGAGGCGCATCCTGTTAGGGTCTTCCATCGTCGTCTGCGTCTGTATGCAGAGGAGCACCTCGTGGCTCTTCGCGTGCTCCTTTTCGAGGTAATGGATATCGTTGGTGGCGACAAGCCCCAGCCCCATATCTTTGGAAAGCTTTATGAGCTCTTCGTTCACCGTCCCCTGTTCCGGGATGAGGTTATCCTGTATCTCAAGGTAGAAGTTCTCTTTACCGAAGATGCTCTTATACTCGTCTATGACCTTCTTCGCCTGAGGAAGCTGGTTCGTGGATATGAGGTGCGGTATCTCGCCTTTTAAACAGGCGGAGAGGCATATCAGACCGTCCTTGTGTTTCGCAAGTATCTCTTTGTCGATACGCGGCCTGTAATAGAACCCCTCGAGAAATCCGGCCGAGACGAGTTTCATCAGGTTCCTGTAGCCGGTCTCGTTCTTTGCCAGGAGCACCAGGTGGAAAGACGCCTCCTGGATCCCGTGGCTCGACTTCTCGAACCTGGAATCCGGCGCTATGTAGACCTCGCTCCCTATGATCGGCTTTATGCCGTGTTTGATCGCCAGGTCATAGAACTCGATCGCCCCGAACATGTTGCCGTGGTCGGTAACGGCGCATGCGGGCATCCGGCAATCTTTTATCTTCTGGATCAGGCGCTCAAGGAGGCAGGCGCCGTCAAGGAGGCTATACTGAGTATGGACGTGGAGATGGACAAAGTCGGAGTGTGTCATTTATATAAGCTCAAAAACGAGAGAAATCACAAGTCACAGATATCGGGTCACAACGTCACCACGTCACAAGGTCACACGTAAAAGCATACACTGGTGACGTGGTGTCTTGGTGACCTGGTGACCTATTATTATTTTCCCATCCCTACCCGCTGGGCGACCTGGAAGACCTTGCCCTCGGTCTGGATCGACGGCGCTATTATTATCTCAGTCCTGTGCATCTCTTTCATGTTGCGTGCGCCGAGATTTCCCATAGATGTCTGGAGCGCGCCCATAAGGTTCTGTGAACCGTCGTCGACCTTTGCCGGGCCGTACAGGATCTCCTCCAGGCTCCCGGTGACGCCTACCCTTATGCGCGTCCCTCTCGGAAGGTTCGCATGCGGAGTGGCCATCCCCCAGTGGAATCCCCTTCCCGGGGCCTCTTTGGACCTGGCGAACGCCGAACCTACCATAACGGCGTCGGCGCCGCAGGCGAACGCCTTGCATATCTCGCCGCCTATCGACATCCCGCCGTCGGTGATGATAGGGACATACCGTTTTGTCTTCTTATAATAAGTATTCCTCGCCGCCGCGCAATCTACCGTTGCCGTGACCTGCGGGACCCCTATACCGAGGACACCCCGCGTGGTGCATGCCGCCCCCGGACCTATGCCGACCAGGAGGCCGCTCGCGCCGGTATCCATAAGGGCAAGGGCAACTTCATACGTTACGCAGTTACCTATAATGACCGGCACTTTCATCTTTTTACAGAACTTGTAGAAATCGAGAGCCCTGTACGCCTTCGACAGGTGTTTCACGGTCGTGACCGTAGATTGCACTATGAATATATCTACGCCTGCCTCCTCCGCTATCTCGCCGAACCTCTCCGCGCGCTGCGGTATGGCGCTCACTATCGCCGGGACCTTTGCCTTCTTTATCTCTTCTATCCGCTTTGAGATGAGATACTCTTTTATCGGCTCCTTGTATATATCCTGCACCAGCTTCGTCGCCTCATCCGGCGTCGCGCTCGCTATCCTGTCAAGGACTTCACCCGCATTTTCGTAACGTGTCTGTATGCCCTCCAGGTTGAGCACCGCCAGCCCGCCGAGCTTTCCCATGGCGATGGCGAATTTGACGTCTACTACCCCGTCCATGGCGGCGGCCAGTATAGGCACTTTATACTTCTTACCGTCCACCTCCCACGAGGTATCGACCTCTTCCGGATTTATGGTCACCTCTCCCGGGACGAGCGCGATCTCGTCAAACCCGTAGCATCTCCTGACCTTGCGGTCTACGCCGATATAAAATTGAGCCATTGTGGGTCTCCATGTTTTAGTATTGCATATCGTGAAAAAGATTGTTCACATATAATATATAATTACCGTATATTTGTCAATTGAAAACAAACTGGGACTCCGGTATCTCCGAAGTCCCAGTTCATCTTTTACTCCAAACTCCTAACTCCCGACTCTCTTAATACATCCCGCCCCCGGGAGGCATGCCGCCCGGCATCGCGGGGGCCTTCTCCTCTTCGGGTATGTCCGTAACTATCGTCTCGGTGGTGATCATCAGGGCCGCTATGCTGGCCGCGTTCTGAAGCGCGGTCCGCGTGACTTTCTTAGGATCTATCACGCCGGCCTGGATCATGTCGCCGTATTTATCGTTGTCGGCGTCATACCCTTCGTTCGTCTTCATATCTTTGACCTTCTGGACGACTACGGAACCTTCAAGACCCGCGTTATTCGCTATGGTCCTGATCGGCGCCTCGAGCGCCCTCTTCACTATCTCTATCCCTATCTGCTCGTCACCCGAGAGTTTCAGTTTATCGAGCGAATCTACGCAGCGCAGCAGCGCCACACCGCCGCCGGGTACTATCCCTTCCTCTACCGCCGCTCTCGTGGCGTGCAGGGCGTCCTCGACGCGTGCCTTCTTCTCTTTCATCTCGGTCTCGGTCGCCGCGCCTACGTTGATCACCGCCACGCCGCCGGCGAGCTTCGCCAGCCTTTCCTGCAGTTTCTCTTTGTCGTAGTCGGAATCGGTGCCTTCGATCTGCTTCTTTATCTGGCCTATCCTCGCCTGTATATCCGAGGTCTTGCCGGCGCCTTCCACTATAGTGGTATTGTCCTTGTCTATCCTTACCCTCTTTGCGCGCCCCAGGTCTTCCACCTTCACGTTCTCAAGCTTTATACCCAGGTCTTCCGTGATCGCCTTGCCGCCCGTAAGGATGGCTATATCTTCGAGCATCGCCTTGCGCCTGTCGCCGTATCCCGGCGCTTTTACCGCGGCGCATGAGAGGGTGCCCCTGATCTTGTTTACGACCAGGGTCGCCAGGACCTCGCCTTCGGTCTCTTCCGATATGATCATGAGCGGCTTCCCTGCCCTTGCCACCTTCTCAAGAAGCGGCAGTATATCCTTCATGCTCGATATCTTCTTTTCGTGTATGAGTATGAACGGGTCTTCGAGCGAGCATTCCATCTTCTCGGCATCGGTCACGAAATACGGCGAGAGATATCCCTGGTCGAATTCCATGCCCTCCACCAGCTCAAGCTCCGTCTTGGAGGCCTTGCCCTCTTCCACCGTGATGACGCCGTCTTTTCCGACTTTCGTCATCGCGTCCGCGATAAGGTCGCCTATCTCGTGGTCATTATTCGCCGCGATCGACGCGACCTGGGAGACCTCTTTCTTGTCCTTGGAGTTGATCGGCTTCGAAAGCTTCTTCAGCTCTTCGATGACCCTCTCCACAGCCTTCTCTATACCGCGCTTCAGGGCCATCGGGTTGGCCCCGGCGGTCACGTTCTTCATACCCTCTTTGAAGATCGCCTCCGCGAGGATCGTAGCGGTTGTGGTGCCGTCGCCGGCGTTATCGGACGTCTTTGATGCCACTTCCTTAACGAGCTCCGCGCCCATATTCTCATACGGGTCTTTCAACTCTATCTCCTTTGCCACCGTCACACCGTCTTTGGTGATGGTCGGCGCGCCGAACTTCTTGTCGAGGACGACGTTCCTTCCCTTAGGGCCCAGCGTCACCTTTACTGCGGCGGCGAGCTGCTCAACGCCCTTGAGGATGGCCCTTCTCGCCTCCTCGCTGTACAATAGTTGCTTTGCCATATCTTTCAGCCTCCTATAAATTTTGCTTTACTTCACTATCCCCAGGATATCCTCTTCCTTCAAAATGAGATACTCGGTACCGTCTACCGTGATCTCGGCCCCGCTGTATTTTCCGAATAATATCTTGTCACCGACCTTGACTTCCGGCGGGATCGTCTTTCCTTCATCGGAGACCTTGCCTTTGCCCACCGCTACCACCTTCGCTTCCTGCGGCTTCTCTTTCGCCGTGTCGGGAAGCACTATGCCCCCCTTCGTCACCTCTTTAGCTTCCAGGACCTCTACTATGATCCTGTCCGCCAATGGCTGGATCTTCATACCCATACCTCCCTTCGATTTTTCGGGTTTTCTCTTTCAATTAGCACTCAATCCCAATGAGTGCTAACAAGACGTATTATACGAAATCGTGGAAAATTGTCAAGAAAAAATTGAGAAAAATTTTTACGGGTGGCGCGTGGCGATGAGGTAAAGGCCCTTGAGGGTGAGGTCGTCGTCGACGACCCGGATGGACTTTGTGTAGCGCCTGATCAGTTTTGCGTTGCCGCCGGTAGCGATGACTTTCGTATCCCTGCCGAGCTTTCTGCGGTAACTCGATACAAGGCCGTCGCACATAGCGCCGTAACCGAATAGTATCCCCCCGCGCATGCTCGACTTCGTATCCTTCCCTACGATAGAGACGGCCCTCTTCAACTCGACCCTGGGCAGAAGCGCCGTCCTCTCATAAAGCGATGATAGCCCCATATCTATCCCGGGGAGTATAAGCCCTCCAAGATAAGCGCCGCTCCTTGAAACGATGTCGAACGTTATGGCGGTGCCGAAATCTATCACGACTGCCGGCGCTCCGTAAAGTTCCCCGGCGGCGTATGCGTTCACAAGGCGGTCCTGGCCGACCTCGCCCCTATTCCTGTATAGATTTTTTACCGGGACCGTCACATCCTTTCCTGTAACCGATATCCTGCACCTCGCGACCCTGCGCAACCGGCCCAGGACGAGCGAAAGCGCGCTCGGGACGACGCTCGATATGACTATCTCCCCGACGTCTTCCATGTCCAACCCGGCCCTCTTGATAAGCCTTCCTATGCCTCCGGCATAATTGAGACGGTCAGCCGTGGGCAGCTTTATCTTCCCGGCGATATGTCCGTTCCTGAAGATGCCCGCAGTGATATTGGTGTTGCCGATGTCGATCGTTAGAACAACTCGCATAAACTCCTAGTGGTCACCAGGTCACCAAGACACCACGTCACCAGTGAATGCTTTTACGTGTGACCTTGTGACATGGTGACGTGGTGACTTTTATCTCACCATCTCCACATCCCCTGACGAAACCTTCTCAAGGATTCCGGAATCGAGACGCACCACCAGCGACCCATCGCTATCCAGGTCGTGCGCCGTCCCGTCAAATGTCCTGTTATGCAATACCACCCTTATCCTGGAACCCAGCATCGAAGATAGGGCCTTCCATTCCTCTATAATAGGGCCAAAACCTTTCGTGCGCAACAAATAATAGTGGGAATCGAGCGTCTCCAGCATATTACGCGTAAGCTCAACCCGGGATACGGCAACGTCACGGCCTGCGGCGCGCATCTCCTCGCGTATCGAGGACGCGCCTCTGGGCAGGGCCTTTGCCGCGGTATTTACATTGACCCCTATGCCCACCACTACAAAGCTTATATTATCCTGTTCCGCCTTCATCTCTGTAAGTATACCGCACACCTTCTTATTGTGAATGAGGATATCGTTCGGCCATTTTATAGACGCCTCCAGCCCGGATACTTTACGAATAGAGGTCGCTAATGAGACGGCCGCCAGGAGCGTTATCCTGGGTATGCCTTCCGGCGGCATATCGGGCCTCAATACGCATGACAGGTATATACCCCCCTTCGGAGGCGATGTCCAGTGCCGGCCGTGCCTCCCCTTCCCTTTCATCTGTTCTTCGGCTATTACCACGAGGCCGTCGCGGCAGTTATTTTCCGCCATTTCGTATGCGGCATCGTTCGTCGAATCAAGTTTCTTGTACGATATTATATCCCTGCCCAGCGTCCTCGTCTTCATATTCCACTGTATCTCGGAAGGTATGAGCCGGTCCGGCGCATGTACGAGACGATAGCCGAGGTGAGGCGATGCCTCGATCTCATACCCCTCCTCCCTCAGCTTCTCTATATGCTTCCAGATGGCCGCCCTTGAGACATCCGCAAGCTTGCAGATCTCTTCCCCCGACACATATCCTTCGCGCCTGGTCCTCAATATCTTCAGTATCGTCTCATCGATCATGTTCAGCTTTCAGCTATCAGTCTTCAGCTTTCAGCAGCTGTCAGCTTTTTTGCTGATAGCTGACAGCTGAAAGCTGATAGCCCCATTAAGAATTTGTCTTTTTTCTGATCTTTTCTTTTAACTCCGCGATCTCGTCCCTCAACACAGCGGCGCGCTCAAACTGCAGATTCCTTGCCGCCACCTCCATATCGTGCTGCAGCTCCGAGATGAGCGTAGTTATATCATATTGATCGTCCGTCTCCTCTACTGCGCCGCTCACTATCTCGCGCGCCTTTCTGTACGACTCTATCCCTTCCCGTATCGCCTTTTCTATGGACCGCGGGGTTATCTTATTATCCTCGTTGAATTTTGTCTGCACCTTACGGCGCCTCGTCGTCTCATCTATCGCCTTCTTCATCGACCTGGTCACCGTATCTGCATACATGAGGACTTTCCCGTTGACGTTCCTGGCGGCCCTCCCGGCCACCTGTATCAGGCTCGTCTCGCTCCTCAGGAACCCTTCCTTATCGGCATCGAGTATGGCGACGAGCGAGACCTCTGGGAGGTCCAACCCTTCGCGCAGAAGGTTTATGCCCACAAGACAGTCAAATTTCTTTAGACGCAGGTCCCTCAATATCTCTACCCGTCCTATGGCGTCTATCTCGGAGTGGAGATACTTTACCTTGAGCCCCATCTCCTGGAGGTACCTGGCGAGGTCCTCTGCCAACCGCTTTGTGAGGGTCGTGACGAGCACCCTCTCCTTCCTATGGGCACGCTCCCTTATCTCCTTTATCAGGTCGTCTATCTGGTTCGAGGTGGGCCTCACCTCTATGGGAGGGTCCACGAGCCCTGTCGGCCGTATGACCTGCTCTATGATATTCTTCCCGCTCTTCCCTGCCTCATAATCGGAAGGGGTAGCCGATACGAATATTACATTACCCACCAGGTTCTCGAATTCATCGAATTTGAGGGGCCTGTTGTCAAGCGCGGACGGAAGACGGAACCCGAAATCGACCAGCGTCTCCTTCCTTGCCCTGTCGCCGTTATACATACCCCTTATCTGCGGCACCGTTACATGCGATTCATCTATGATGGTCAGGAACCCTTTGGGGAAATAGTCGATCAGGCACCAGGGCCTCGACCCGGCCGGGCGGGCTGACATGTGGCGCGAATAATTCTCGATCCCGTTGCAATACCCTATCTCCCTCATCATCTCTATGTCATATCGCGTCCTGGACCCGAGACGCTGCGCCTCAACCAGCTTATTCTCCCTTTTAAGTTCTTCGAGACGGCCGGACAGCTCCTCCTCGATCGACTTTATGGCCGCTTCGATCCTGGCCGGGGTCGTGACAAAATGTTTGGCCGGATATATGCCGACCTTTTTTATCATTGATATCACATCGCCCTTCAGCGGGTCTATCTCGTAGATATGCTCTACCCTGTCGCCGAACTGCTCCACACGGTAGGCAGTCTTCGTGTAAGCAGGATATATCTCCACCGTATCGCCGCGGACCCTGAACGTCGAGCGCTTGAAGTCATAATCGTTCCGGGTGTAATGTATGGAGACGAGTTTTTTAAGCAGATCATCCCGGGAGATCTCCTGCCCCTCCTCAAGTACGGCCAGCATCTCGCCGTATTCCTCCGGGGACCCAAGGCCGTATATGCATGAGACGCTGGCCACTATGATGCAATCCTCGCGCGACATGAGCGAGCTGGTAGCCGAGAGGCGCAGGCGGTCTATGTCCTCGTTTATGGAGGCATCCTTTTCTATGTAGATATCCGTTTGCGGGATATACGCTTCCGGCTGGTAATAATCGTAATAACTCACAAAGTATTCGACTGCGTTATGGGGAAAGAATTCTTTGAATTCGCTGTAAAGCTGCGCGGCGAGGGTCTTGTTGTGGGAGATGACGAGCACAGGTTTCCCGATATTCACTATGACGTTTGCCATAGTGAACGTCTTGCCCGAGCCGGTGACCCCGAGGAGAGTCTGGAACGGATATCCTCTCTCAAGGCCTTCCGTCAACCGTTTTATGGCATCCGGCTGGTCGCCCTTCGGTTCGAAATCGCTTATGAGTTTAAATTGGGACATTATTAGCTTTCAGTCTTCAGCTTTCAGCAGCTTTCAGCTTATCTACCAGCAGGTATGCTTCTTTAGCTGACAGCTGAAAGCTGATAGCTGATAGCTCTATTATATTATTTCCAACGACATATCTATCGAATCCACGGAGCTCGTGAGCGAGCCGACGGATATGATATCGACCCTCGTCTTTACGTATTCCTCAAGATTATCGAGAGTGATGCCTCCGGAGGCCTCCAGGAGAGGCCGGGTTTTCGAGATGCGCCTTATTTCGACGCATGCCTTTATCTCGCGCGGGCTCATATTATCGAGCATGACGATCTCCGGCTTGCCTGCCAGCGCATCGCTGAACTCTTCCGGGGTCGTCACCTCTATCTCGATCACCGTCCCCTTCTGGCTCTTCTTCCTCGCCGTCTCGACAAGGTCTCTTAATTCTATTCTTTTCCTCCCAACTCCCGGCTCCAAACCCCTGACTTTTATGTGATTATCCTTCACCAGCACCTGGTCGTAAAGCCCCATGCGGTGGTTGGAACCGCCGCCCATCGAGACGGCATATTTTTCCAGGTACCTCAGGATAGGCAGGGTCTTGCGCGTATCCATGATCTTTACTCCGTACGGCCTTGCTATCTCGACAAACCTCTTCGTCTTCGTAGCTATGCCGCTTAAGAAAGAGATAAAATTAAGCATGGTGCGCTCGGCCTTCAATATGGAGGCGGCATGGCCTTCGATGAAAGCGAGCTCCTTGCCTGCGCCGACGAAACTTGCGTCTTTACAATTGGGCTTGAACCTTACACTGTAATCCACGGCCCCCATGGTCCATTCCGCTATCTGGAGCCCGCAGGCCACGCATTCCTCTTTTGTGATCATGACGGCCTTGGAACTATGGAATTTGCCTATAAGCGCGTCTGTCGTGATGTCGCCTTTACCGATATCCTCTTTCAGCGCCGCCCTGATAATAGGCAGCGCCCTATCTTTATCTAACTGCATACTCAACCTCGCGCGGGACGGGTTTCCCCTCCACCGCTTCGATGAACCGCTCTTTGAATATCTCCTTATCGAACCGCTTCGCGTTCTCTACTATATCACGGTGCGACAGGCGCATGGTATCCAGCTTCCTTATGGCTTCGATCAGGAACCCCGGCGTCTTACCTTCGAAGAATACCCCGGTCACTCCATCAACGACCGTATCCAGCGCGCCTCCTTTTTTATAAGCTATCACGGGGCAACCTGCGGCTTGAGCCTCGACGGCGACTATGCCGAAGTCCTCCTTCTGGGGATAGACAAGCGCCCTGGCCCTTGAGTAATAATCTTTGAGGGATTCTGCCGGCTGCCAGTCGAGGAACTTTATATTTCTCCCGGCCATCTTCTTAAGGCGTCCCCTGCACGGGCCGTTGCCGATGATGACCAGGGGCCTCTCGATCGCGTTGAAAGCCCGTATCGCAAGCTCGGTCCTCTTGTACGGCACCAGCTCCCCGACGATAAGGTAAAAATTTTCCCTCTTCGGCGGTGATTCGTTCAGGAAGTATCCCGTGTCGACCGGCGGGAATACGACTTCGGAATCCTTATTATAACACCGTTTCACCCTGCCCCTGACATGGTTTGAAATAGCCAGGAATATATCCGGATTGGCCGCGGTGCGGACATCCCATCTCTTCAGATAGCGCACGAGCGGCCGTGCCATCTTCCTGAAACGGCCGAAGTATTCATCCTCGTAGACCCATATGTACCTCATGGGGGTAAGGCAGTAGGAGATATGCCTGGCCCCCTTCCCGGCTTTTGCGCCCTTGGCAACGCAGTGGTGGACGCTTATGACGAGATCGTAACCGCGCAGGTCGAAACTCTCTACGGCTTTGGGAAATAGCGGAAGGTACATCCTGAAATGCCTGCCGGAAAACGGGAGATGCTGGATGAAAGAGGTCGTCACCTTCTTCTGCCTGAACGTCTCAAACGTTTTTTTGGGGTCGTTGGCGAGCGTGAATATATCGGCCTGCGGGTAGATCTCGAGTATGACCTTCAATATCTGCTCCGCCCCGCGCTTATTCACCAACCAGTCATGGACTATGGCTACTCTCACAACATATACCCGTAGTTAACCTTTTATGCTGACAAGATTATCTTTTATCTTCTTCAGCTGGATCTCCAGTTCGGACCTGCGCTCATCCTGCCGCCTGACTACGTCCTCCGGGGCCTTCGACAGGAAATTCTTGTCCTTCAGGCGCCCGCTTATGGAACGTATCTCGAGTTCTATCCTCGCCCCTTCCTTTTTGAGGCGCTCGCTCTCTTTCTTAAAATCTATGAGGCCTTCCAGCGGCATGTATACTTCGTAACCCGGCACCACCGTGACAGCCGAATTCGCCGGCTTCGATATGCGCCCTATCTCTATATCCGATATCTTAGCAAGGCGTTTTATGATCTCGACGTTCTCAGAAAGAAGCTGTCCGTCCTTTTTGTCGGCTACGTTCACGAGAGACCGTATCTGCCGCTGGGGTTCTATATTCCACACGGCACGCATATTCCTTATGGCCGTTATCAGCTGTATGATCGTCCCCATATCTGTCTCGGCATCTTTCGATATCATCTCTTCCTGAACGTGCGGCCAGGGAGAGGTCATTATCGAAGCGGAAACGCTGTCCTTGTCCCGCGGGAGTTTCTGCCATATCTCTTCCGTGACGAAAGGCATTACCGGATGGAGCATCCTGAGCGACTTCTCCAGGACCTTATAGAGTATGACCTGGGTCGCCTTCTCGCCGAGAGAGGATTTGGCTATCTCGATATACCAGTCGCAGAATTCGTGCCACAGGAACTCATATATGGAGTTTGCCGCCTCGTTGAACTTGTAACCGTCGATACTTTCCCCTACGGCGGAAAGGGTGGAATAGAACCTTGAGAGTATCCATCTCTGTGGAAGCGACAGCTTCATAGCTTTGAAGAAGACGCACATATCCACACCGATCTCTTCCTCTTTCAGGTTCATCAGTATGAACCTGGAGGCGTTCCAGAGCTTGTTCGCGAAGTTCCTGCCGAGTTCGAACTTGCTCTCGGACAGGAATACGTCCTGCCCCTGGGCCGTGATCGATATTATGCTGAACCTGAGAGCATCGGTGCCGTATTTCTTTATCATGTCGAGCGGGTCTATTATATTGCCGAGCGACTTGGACATCTTCGTCCCCGTAATATCGCGCACCGTCCCGTGTATATAGACGTGCCTGAACGGCACGTCGCCCATGAACTCCAGACCCGCCATTATCATCCTCGCGACCCAGAAGAATATGATCTCCTGCGCCGTCACCAGGGTATGCGTCGGGTAGAAGTACTTGAGGTCCTCTGTCCTCTCCGGCCAGCCGAATGTGGAGAACGGCCACAGCCACGATGAGAACCACGTATCGAGCACATCAGGGTCCTGCTCAATCTCCGTCGAACCACATTCAGGGCACTTCGCGGGCCTTGTCTTCGAAACGATGATCCCGCTCCGGTCCACGGTCCACGGTCCACGGTCCACGGTCTTCGTTTTCTCTGTGGACTGTGGACTATCGACTGTGGACTTTATACACTTTTTACAGTAGTAAACCGGGATACGATGGCCCCACCATATCTGCCGGGAGATGCACCAGTCGCGGATATTCTCCATCCAGTCGAGATATACCTTGGTCCATCTTTCGGGATAGAACCTGACCTTTCCTTTTTTGACCGCGTCGATAGCAGGTTTGGCAAGCGGCTTCATCTTCACGAACCATTGCGGAGAGAGCCGCGGCTCTATCATGGTATGGCAGCGATAGCAGTGGCCTACGGCGTGGCGGTGCGGCTCCGATCTCACGAAGAGACCGCGTTCTTTCAGGTCTTCGAGTATCGCTTCGCGCGCCTCAAAACGGTCCATCCCTTCGTATTCGCCGCCTTCAGAGTTTATGGTCGCATTGTCGTTCATCACGTTTATCTCGGGGAGGGCATGCTTCCTGCCCAGCTCGAAATCGACAGGATCATGCGCCGGCGTGACCTTGAGGGCCCCGGTGCCGAACTTCAGATCGACTATAGGATCGAATATGACCTTAAGCTCCCGGTTTATGAGCGGGAGGATGAGCGTCTTGCCTTTCAGGTCTTTATAACGCTTATCTTTGGGATTTACCGCTATAGCGACATCGCCCAGCATCGTCTCCGGCCTCGTCGTAGCTACGATAACGTAGCTTTCAGCTTTCAGCTCACAGCTTTCAGCTTTTCTTTTTTTGCTGATAGCTGACGGCTGACGGCTGAAAGCTGACTTCACCGGATACTTTATGTAATACAACATCCCCTCTACGTCTTTATGCTGCGACTCTTCATCGGATAATGCGGTCTGGCACCTGGGACACCAGTTTATGATGTAATTACCTTTATAGATGAGGCCCTTATCATATAATCTCGTGAAGACCTCCAGGACCGCGTCAGAAAGCCCTTCATCCATGGTGAAACGGATCCTCTGCCAATCGCAGGAGCAGCCGAGCTTCTTGAGCTGGCGCACTATAGTAGAGCCGTACTCTTCGCGCCATCTCCACACCTCTTCAACGAACTTTTCCCTGCCCAGGTCGCCCCGCTTCACCCCCGCCTGAGCGAGCTTCTTCTCGACCACGTTCTGGGTCGCTATGCCGGCGTGGTCCGTGCCGGGCATCCATTCGGCCTCGAAGCCCTGCATGCGTTTAAAGCGTATGAGGATATCCTGGATGGTATCGTTCAGGGCATGGCCCATGTGGAGTATGCCGGTTATATTGGGCGGAGGTATTACTATAGAATATGGTCTCTTCCGAGGGTCGGGTCCGGCGTGAAAATACCCCTTCTCTTCCCATAACCTGTATATGCCGTCCTCGACATCGTGAGGATTATATGCCTTGGGTAGCTCTGCCATCATTCCCCGGTCTCGATATAATTCGAAAGGAGCGCGATCGTCTTTTCGTTGTCGCTTGTCTCGAGATACATCCTCGATGACCCGCCGGCGGAAGGCGATGTCAGGTAGAGATGTTTTATGTCTATCTTATTATTCCCCAGCTCGGTCGTCACCACCTTGAGAGAGCCGGGCTTGTTCTCGAGCTCAACGGCCACCACCTCTATCTCCTTGACCGATCTGTACTTCTTTCTCCTGAGCTCTCCGACCACGATAAGGTTGGCGCTCGTGATAAGCAGGAGCTTGGCCGTAGAACCTGTCTCGTATCCGGCCACCGCTTCTATATTGACGCCTTCGGCGGCCAATAAGAGCGCTATGTCGGCCAGGAGGCCGACCTTATTCTTCGTGGTCACAACGATCTCTTCGCTCAATTTCACGCTTTTGATCATATGGTCCCCCTGACGCCCCCTATTATCCCTTGCTGTCCTTCAAAAGTTTATACTCGACCGAATCGACGAGCGCCTGCCAGGATGCGTCGACGACGTTCTCCGAGACGCCTATGGTCCACCAGGAGTCGTCCTTGTCCTGCGACTGGATCAGGACGCGCACGGTCGCGGCGGTGCCCGCCTTTTCATCCAGGACCCTGACCTTATAATCGGTAAGGTGCATCTCGGCAAGCCTTGGGTAGAACTTTTTAAGCGCCTTCCGCAAGGCGCTGTCCAGGGCATTGACCGGGCCGTCGCCCGTAGAGGCGGTATGCTCCGCCTCTTTTCCCACTTTGAGCTTTATCGTGGCCTCGGAGGACATCCTGCCGCCCTTCTTCTTCTCTATGATGACCCTGAAGTTGTCCACATCGAAGAACTCTTTGAATTTTTTCATGATCCGCTTCACGAGAAGTTCCAGGGAGGCCTCCGCCGCTTCGAAGTGGTACCCTTTATGTTCAAGGTCCTGCATGACCTTGAGGATGTTACGCGACTTTTTGCCTCCCTTGCCGATATCTACGTCCCACTCCTCCGCCTTCTTCAAGACGGTCGATTTCCCGGAGAGTTCGGAGACGAGAAGCCGGCGATGGTTCCCGACAAGGTGCGGGTCAACGTGTTCGTAGGTCTTCGGGTTCTTCAATATGGCGTTCACGTGGACGCCCGCCTTGTGGGCGAAGGCGCTGGTGCCCACGAAGGGCTGGTTATCCTGCATCTTCATGTTGCTTATCTCGGAGACGAAGCGGGCTATCTCGGTAAGCTCTCTCAGGGCCAGGTCGGACACGCAGTCGATATCGAGTTTGAGCTTGAGCGCGGCTATGAGAGAGACCAGGTTAGCATTGCCGCACCTCTCGCCATAACCGTTCATAGTCCCCTGTACATGGACACACCCCGCCTGGACCGCGGCTATAGAATTGGCGACCGCCATTTCGCAGTCGTTATGCGTATGGATACCGAGGGGCGTCCTGATCGATCTCCTGACCTCCTCCACTATCTCGAATATCTGAGAGGTTATGGTGCCGCCGTTAGTATCGCAGAGGATTATCCTCTCCGCCCCGGCGCGCTCTGCCGCCGAGAGGACTTTTATGGCATATGCGCTGTTCCCCTTATAGCCGTCAAAAAAGTGCTCGGCGTCGAAAAATACCTTCTTACCTTCGGACCTAAGGAACCCTACGGAATCCTCCACCATCCTGAGGTTCTCATCGAGCTCAACCCCGAAGACATCTTTCACGTGCAGGTCCCAGCTCTTGCCGAAGATGGTGATGAATTCCGTTCCGGCCTCCAGGAGCCAGTTGAGCACCTTGTCGCGCGACGGTTTCGTCATAGCACGGCGCGTGCTGCCGAACGCCACCAGCCTGGCGTTCTTCAGGCGGAGGTCTTTCGCCTTTTTGAAGAAGCTCATATCTTTCGGGTTCGCGCCGGGCCACCCGCCCTCTATGAAATGGATGCCGAGTTCGTCGATCTTCTCGCAGATCCTCAGCTTATCGGCTACCGAGAACGAGATACCCTCCGACTGGGAACCATCCCGAAGCGTAGTGTCGTACAGCTCTATCCCTTTCATCTGATCCTCACTTTTTGCCGAGGCCGAACTTTTCGTGTATGGCCCTCACCGCTTCTTCGCTGTGCTTCCTGCTCACCACGCAGGATATCTTTATCTCGCTCGTCGATATCATCTCTATATTGATACCCTTCTCGGCGAGCGCTTCGAACATGCCAGCGGCAACGCCGGA
The DNA here is from genome assembly GCA_041650805.1 of Candidatus Omnitrophota bacterium. NCBI lineage: Bacteria > Pseudomonadati > Candidatus Omnitrophota > Candidatus Omnitrophota bacterium. The sequence continues at coordinate 244,078 of JBAZKM010000001.1, forward strand.
GTGGCTGCGCATACCTATGCCCACTATGGATATCTTGGCCATATCTTTGTCTATCAGGACCTCTCCCGCGCCTATCTTGCGGGATACCTCTTTTGCCGTCTTCACGGTCCTGGCCAGGTCGCTCCCCGGCACGGTGAACGATACGTCGGTCGCGCCTGTGCGCGATACGTTCTGTATGATCATGTCGACGTTGATGCCCTCTTTAGCGATATCCTTGAATAGCTTTGCCGCGATCCCCGGCTTATCGGGGACATCACAGATGGTGACCTTCGCCTCGTCCTTGGTCAGCGCGACCCCGGACACCACTATATCTTCCATGGCCTTTACCTCCTTAGAGATTATTGTGCCCTCTTTCGAAGAGAAACTTGAACGGACGTGTACTGGGACCCCGAACTTCATGGCGAACTCCACCGAACGGGATTGGAGGACCTGCGCCCCCAGGGACGCCAGCTCGAACATCTCTTCGTAACTCAGCCGGTCTATCTTCCTGGCATTCTTCACTATCCGCGGGTCGGCGGTGAAGACACCCTCGACGTCCGTATACATCTCGCACATCTTTGCCTCCAGGACTTTCGCGAGCGCCACCGCGGTAAGGTTAGACCCGCCCCTGCCGAGCGTCGTTATCTCCTGGTTAAGGTTCACTCCCTGGAACCCGGCCACGATGACTATCTTCCCTTTCTTCAGTTCCTCGCTTATCCGCTTCGCGTTTATGTCTATGATGCGCGCCCTGGTGAAAGAGTTATCGGTGATGATGCCGACCTGCGCCCCGGTAAAAGATATGGCGTCCCTGCCAAGTTCATGTATGGCCATCGCCAGGAGCGCGCACGATACCTGCTCTCCGGTAGATATGAGCATGTCGAGTTCGCGCTCGGACGGCTCTTTTGTGACCTTTTTGGCCATCTCTATAAGATTATCGGTGGTGTCCCCTATCGCCGACACCACCACAACGACGTCGTACCCCTTTCGGCTCGATTCCACGACCCTGCCGGCGACATTCTTTATGCGCTCAACATCGGCGACGCTCGTGCCGCCGTATTTCTGCACTATTATGCCTTTTGACATCTTTCTCCTTTTATGAACATCTCGGTCAATGCCGCGCCGCTCTTGATCTTAACCTTGCCGAGCTCCGCATTCTTCTCGCTGAAGGAGTCAAAACCGTTATGGTCCACGCCTTTCCCGGCCATTACGAAAGGCGCCGGATCGGAGACATGCGTCTTCACGGAGACCGGCGTTGCGTGATCCGACAGGACCATGATCCTGTGATCGCCGGCATCTTTCAGATAACCCCACAGGGCCCCCACAACGAACTTATCAAAATTCTCTATAGCGGCGATCTTCGCCCTCATGTCGCCGTTATGGCCTGCCTCATCGGGGGCCTCCACATGCACAAAGATGAAGTCCTTCTTCTTGAGCGACTCGACCGCGTATGTCCCCTTGCCTTCATAGTTTGTATCATAGTACCCGGTCACCCCGGGTACCGCGATCGGCTCAAGCCCCACGAGCTTTCCTATGCCGTTAACGAGGTCCACCGCGGATATTATGGCGCCCTCCAGGCCGAACATCCCTTTGAAGCTGGGCATATTCGGATTGGTGCCCTGTCCCCAGAGCCATATCATATTAGCCGGGTTCTCTTTCAGGTCCACCCTCACCCTGTTTATCTCATGAGCGTTAAGGATATCCGTGGACCTGCCCATCAGATCCAGTAATATCTCCGCCCCTTTCCCGTGCGGGAGGTTCCTCGATATGCCCTTGCCGCTTATGTCGTGAGGCGGGACGCATTCCGTCCTGAGCAGATCGTCCAGCTCGCCCTGCGACCTTGTCTTTATCACCGCGAGGTTCCGGTAACTCTTGCCGTGGTAGAAACGTATCCTGTCGGTGCCCAATTTATCATTTATATACTCCATCAATATCGCGGATTCCTTGTCGGTGATATGGCCGGCGCTGTAGTCGGCCATCGTGTCGTTGTGTACGGTGACCAGGTTGCACCTGAATGCAACCTCGTTGCTCCCGATCTCTACGCCGATATTCGCGGCCTCGAGAGGCCCCCTGCCCGTATAATACGTCTTCGGGTCATACCCCAGTATGGCGAGGTTCGCTACGTCGCTGGCGGGTTTCATGCCGCGCGGGACCGTCTTCACGAACCCTATCATCCCGGCCTTTGTTATCTCGGCGATGTTCGGTATCTTTGCGACCTCCAGAGGGGTCCTGCCGTCCAGCTCCGCGATCGGCCGGTCGCTCATCCCGTCACCTACAAGTATCGCATACTTCATAACTTCAGTTCCCTTACGATCACGTTGAAGTCGGCCTTGACGATACGCGGCTTCTCGACGCTCGCGATTGCCCTGTCCGGGTCTTTCAGCCCGTGCCCTGTGAGCACACAGACGATACGTATTCGTCGTTCGTTGTTCGTTGTCCGTTGTTCGTTGAAGAATCCTTTTTTCGCCAATTTTAAGATCCCCGCTACGCTCGCGGCGCTCGCCGGCTCGACAAATACGCCTTCTTTATCCGCGAGGACCTTATAGGCCTCAATTATCTCATCATCCGAAACCATATCTATAAGACCGCCGGATTCATCGCGCGCGGCCTCCGCCTGCTTCCAGCTTGCGGGGTTGCCGATCTTTATGGCGGTAGCGATCGTCTTCGGCTCCTTTACGGGGTGACCGAGAACTATGGGCGCCGCGCCCTCGGCCTGGAATCCCAGCATCTTCGGCAGCCGTTTCGAAATACCTTTTTCCCTGTACTCCTTATACCCCTTCCAATAGGCGGTTATATTGCCGGCATTCCCTACGGGTATCGCATGGTACTCGGGGGCATCACCCAATGCGTCGCATATCTCGAACGAACCGGTCTTCTGCCCCTCTATGCGGTACGGGTTGATCGAATTGACGAGGGTGATAGGGAACCTCTCCGTTATCTCACGGACTATCTTCAGGGCGTCGTCGAAATTGCCCCTGACCGCTATCACGGTAGCGCCGTGTATCATGGCCTGCGACAACTTCCCGAGCGCTATCGATCCTTCGGGGATAAGGACTATGCACTTCAACCCGGCCCTTGCCGAATAGCAGGCGGCAGACGCCGAGGTGTTACCGGTCGACGCGCACATGACGGCCTTCGACCCTTCCTCGAGCGCCTTCGATATCGCCATCGTCATGCCCCTGTCCTTAAAAGAGCCGGTCGGGTTCAGCCCTTCATATTTCAGGTATACCTCGAACCCATCCCCCACAAGACCGCTTATATGTGAGGCATGTATCAGGGGGGTATCCCCCTCCTGCAATGTTATGACCGGCGTCTTTTCCGTTACCGGTAAAAACTTCCTGTACTTATCGATCAGGCCCCTGTACATATGTCGCTCTCCATCCGCACCCGTACGGATCTTTTCTTTATGGCGCTCATCCGGTCGATCTCGCGCAAAGCGTCCGTCATATCGCTCTCGCGCGCTTCGTGTGTCATCATGACTATCGGCACGACCTTTGATGCCCGTTTCTCTTTCTGCGTAACGCTCGCTATGCTGATGCCGTGTTTACCCAGTATGCCGGATATCCTGGCAAGCACCCCGGGCCTGTCTATCGCGGAGAAGCGTATATAATACCTGGTCCTCACCTCGTCTATCCTGTGTATGCCGCTGACATCCCTCTTGAAGACCACGCACTTCTCCCTCTTCCTGTGGCAGGAGATACCTCTCGCGATCGCGACTATATCGCTGGCCACCGCGCTCGAGGTCGGGTGCGGTCCGGCGCCTTCGCCGAAGAAGAAGTTCTCCCCGACAAGGTCCCCGTCCACAAGTATGCCGTTATATACACCGTTGACGTTCGCAAGCAGGTGGCCGGCCGGTATAAGCGTAGGATGGACGCGCAGCTCGATAAGGTCTCCGCACCGTTTGGCGATCGCAAGAAGTTTTATCGAGTACCCCAGCTCCCGGGCATATTGTATATCGCTCACTTCGATATCCGTGATCCCTTCGGTATAGATATCGGCCGGACGCGCCGGGATACCGAATCCTAGGAGCGCAAGCACCGCAAGTTTATGGCAGGAGTCGCCCCCGCTTATGTCGAGATACGGATCGCGCTCGGCGTAACCCTTCTCCTGCGCGATCAGGAGCGCCTCTTTGAAGCTGTGCCCGCCCTCCGCCATCTCCGATAATATGAAATTACTCGTCCCGTTTATGATGCCGTATATCAGATTTATCCTGTTTGCGACAAATCCTTCCCTTAAAGCCCTTATGATAGGGATGCCTCCGCCTACGCTCGCCTCAAATCCCACACAAAGCCCCAGCGAGTTGGCGAGGTTGAATATCTCGTATCCCGATTCGGAGAGGAGCGCCTTATTGGCCGTGACCACGTGCTTCCCCTGCCTGAGCGCCTCAAGGATTATCTCTTTGGCAGGCCTCATGCCGCCGATCAGTTCCACGACTATCGATATATCCGGGTCATAGAGGACCTTGCCGATGGACTTTGTCAGTATCTTGCGGCTGACCTTTACGGGCCTTCTGGATCTGAGGTCCTTGTCGCAGATCCTGGCTATCTCTATATCGACGCCTGCCTTCTCGCGCAGGTATGCCCGTTTCGAAGAGAGCGTCCTGACGAGCCCGCTGCCTATCGTCCCGAACCCTATGATGCCTATCTTTATCTTTTTCATATCATCGCCTTTTTGTGATCTCTGCGAGGCAGGAATGGTCGGGGCGGGCGGATTTGAACCGCCGACCCCTTGCACCCCAAGCAAGTGCTCTAGCCGGGCTGAGCCACGCCCCGATCCTAAACCTTCCTCGCCTTTCCTCCCAACTCCTAACTCCTAACTCCCAACTCCCAACTAACAATCCCCTTCCCCTTTAGGCGGCCTCGTCATCAGATCCCGGACGGCGATCTTAGGGTCTTTATTATCATAGAGGACCTTGTATATCTCCGAAACTATTGGCATTTCGACTTTATATTTTTTAGAAAGCTCAAATCCCGATCTCGCGGTGGCCACCCCTTCTATGACCATCTCCGTCTCTTTCAGGACCTCGCTGAGCCTTTTACCCTTCCCTATCTCCTCGCCGAGCCACCTGTTACGGCTGTACTGGCTGACGCATGTGGTCATCAGGTCGCCCAGCCCGCTCAAGCCGTAGAACGTCTCGCGCTTTGCCCCCATCGCCGTGCCCAACCGGACGATCTCTGCCAGACCTCGTGTCAGGAGCGCCGCCTTGGAATTTGTGCCGAAACCCATGGCATCCGCCGCGCCCGCCGCAATGGCTATGATATTTTTTATAGAGCCGCCCAGCTCTACTCCTATCACATCGCCGGAGGTGTAGACCCTGAACCGCTCGGTCATGAAGATATCCTGCACCTCTTTTGCCAGGGCCGTTTCGCGGGAAGACGCCACGATGGTCGTCGGTATGCCGTTCGCCACCTCCAGGGCTATCGTCGGCCCCGAAAGGACCGCGAGAGGGACGCCGCCGAGGACATCTTCTATGACCTCTGACATGCGCTTTAATGTCTTATTCTCTATACCCTTGGTCACGCTGACAAATGCCTTGCCCGACATGCCGTTCATCTTGAGCATGGTCAGGACCCCGCGCATGAACTGGGACGGCACTGCCAGTATTACCATATCCTTATCCCTCAGCGCTTCGCCGAGCGAGGCGGTGATATGCACTTCGGGGACGATCCTGATGCCCGGGAGGAACTTTACGTTCTCCCGCTTCTCTTTCAGTATTTCGACGTATTCGGGGAAGGCCCCCCAAAGGCTCACTTCGCAGCCCTTCCGGCAGAGGAGCACCGCAAGCGTCGTCCCCCAACCGCCGTCACCCACTATGCAGACACGTTTATGTATGTCCATATATGATATAATTTTAGTAAATAATTCTAATTAATATAACATAAGGGGCCGGCTTTCGTCAATTCCCTTATTTATACTTCACCTTCATCGCGAGTATATATATGCTCAGGATGAAGGCAATGGCATTCGCCGTGATTATGGGGACGCTCATCGTCATCAGGCCGTAGCATAACCAGAGCAATACTCCGCAGGAGAATATGGCATACATCGGCAGGGAGAGGTCATGCGTACGTTTGGTGCGGTGTATCCTGACTACCTGCGGGAGGAAAGAGACCGTCGTGCAAAAGGCGGCTATAGAGCCTATCAGATTTATCATCTCCTTTTCCGCCATCACTTTGACACCCCCTTTCCCAGTGTCAGGTCATAGACGGTTTCCCTGTCCAGCTCTCTGAACTTTCCCTCACCGAGGGCGTCCAATTTCAGACCGCCTATCCTCACCCTCCTGAGGTCTATCACATTCAATCCCAGCTTTTTAAAGATGCGCCTCAGGTGGCGTTTCTTTCCTTCGGCCGCGATCACTTCCAGCTCTGTCACGCCGCCCGCTGATCTCACTATTTTGCACGAACGCACGTTCAGCACATCGCCTTTGTCCGCGATACCGCGCCTCACCTGCTCGAGCTGGTCCTCTGTGACAGCGGAATCAACGGAGACCGCGTACTCTTTTTCGATCTCGAACCTGGGATGGGTCAACCGGTGGCAGAGGTCCCCGTCCGTCGTCAGGAGGATGAGGCCCCGGGAATCTTTGTCGAGCCGGCCGACCGGATAGATGCGGCCGTATCTTTTCGGTATCATATCGATGATCTTACGGGAAGCGAACCTGTCTTCGAGCGTTACGGTGACGCCTTTCGGCTTATTGAAGGCCAGATATGCCTCTCTCTGCGAACCGACATCCTTGCCGTCGACCGTCACATGCGCGTCTTCTTTTACTTCGTGCCACGGTTCGCGCACCACCCGGCCTCCGACGCACACCCTTCCCTCTTTTATATACGCGACCGCTTTTCTCCTGGCGCAGAGACCCGCTTTAGCTATGAAGGCGTTCAGACGCATGGCACTTCAGCCGGTCCCGTCGCCGGCGCCGGACCCGCCCCGTTCCTCACTGCCTCTTTCCCTTCCGCCGCGCGGCCTTCACCATGCGGGCGTAGGCCTGGTCGGGGCTCCTGCCTTCCGTAATGTTATTGGCGAATATCGCCGCATAACCCCTGCGATTTCTTATTTTGAAGATCCTGACCTTGCTCCTTTTAAGTTCCATCTCTTCTCCTTATGTGACTTTATATACCCTGTCGCCCTCGTGGACCTTCTGCGAAACTTTTATCCCCGCGCTCTCTCCCGCCTTCGCCTCGGTCACGACCACGTGCTCTATCTGCATAGAAGAGACATCCTCAAAAAAGTCGGCCGTCTGGCCTTTGATATGCACCCTGTCCCCTATCTTAAGCCCGTCACTGAGCGCGATTATACCGACCCCCACTTTACCGAAATAATGCGCGACCTTCCCTATCTCCTTTTCCATACGCCGCCTCCTTTTTAAAGTTCATTCCGCCATGACCCGCGTCACCTCATCGAACGTCTCATGCGGATCGTAGTAACCTATATTGCCGCTGCCCAGCATCATGTACATCGCCGCGTTGACATACGGGTTGACGGTATCATCGTCCCTGTATATCCTCATGACGAGCTTGCCGGATTCGCTGTAGAACTTCCTCTCGATAGGTTTCCCGAATTCATCATACGATACCTGCAGCATGACCTGCGAGCCGCTGTAACGCCATCTCATAGCCGCCCATCCGTCTATCCCCGGCTTCAGCCGGCCGTTCGAATCGTACAGGGCCTCTTCCAGCATATTGCCGCGCTCGTCAAACTTTTCCACCCGTTCGATGGAGCCGCCGATCCCGCAGTATACCTTAGCTTTCATCTTGCCCGTCTGGGCGCTGTAGATCGTACACTGCCTGACCTTCCCGTTGTCCCAATACAGGAACTCCTTGAGGCTCTTCACCTCCCCGTCCGCATATGCGCTGCCAAGCAGGCAACTGCCCCATAAAAGGACCGCCGCTACGGATACGACGTGCTTTTTCATGATCATGAGTTACTCTATCCCTATGGTGCTCTCTATTATATAACCCGGCCTCTGTTTCAGCTCGCGGTATATGCGGCCGATATAGAGGCCCTGTACACCGATAGCGCATAAGATAACACCCGACAGAAAGAATATGGCCGCCGCAGTAAGACCCGGCCTGTCAAAACCGGACGCGCCGATAAGCGCGGTCAGCGCGGCCCATGCAAAATAGACGAAGACCGCTGTCATTACGAGGATGCCCGACAAAAGCGACAGATAGAGAGGGGTTTCGGAAAAAGATGTGAGGCCCCGTACGAACATCTCGGCCGGGCCGATGCTCTTTATCAAAGGGAAGTGCCCTCTTCCGGCGAGGCGGGGAGCGCGCTTATAATATACCTTATCCTGCTTAAAACCGACCCATACAGCCAATCCTCTCATATACGGGTCGTCTTCATTTACCCGGGTTATCGCGTCGATGGCCCGGCGGGAAAGCAGCTTGAAGTCACCTGCGTCTTCCGGTATCTTCAGGCCGGCAAAGAGATTGATCACCCTGTAGGCTATATTGGCGAGCCATATCTTTGATGCCCTCTCCCCCTCCCTGGCCGTCCTGATGGTATGTACGACGTCGGCCCCTTCTCTCCATTTCGCGAGAAGCGACGGGATCACCTCCGGAGGGTCCTGCAGGTCCGCATCCATATAGATAGCGGCATCCCCTTTTGAATTACGCAGACCTGCCATCAGGCAGGGGCCCACGCCGAACCTCCTGGACATGTTTATGATCTTGATATTTTTATTCCCGGCATGAAACCCCTTGAGCACCTCGAGAGAACCGTCCGAAGAAGAGTCATTCACAAAGACCATCTCATACTCCGTTTTAAGCGGTCCCAGGACGGCGAGTACGCGTTCTATGAGTTTGGGGATGACATCCTCTTCGTTCCGAAAAGAAAATATTATTGATATCAAAGGTCTCTACCTCCTTTCGCCTCTCCCGGAGCATCCTCCAGTACGAGGACGAGCAGTTTTGGGACAAAATTCCATTCCCGCGCCATATAACTTAGACCGATATCGGGCATCTTCCTGGGCGTATATCCGGCCTTAAGGGCGGCGTAATAGGTATGACAGTCATCTCTATTTATGACCAGGGACCTGAAATGCCTTATAGCCGCCAGCCCGGAGATCCCTCCCCCATACAGCTTTTTGAACTGCAGGTGCGCCAGGGCGTCGAAGATCACGACGGGATATTCGCCGTTCGTCGAATACCACGGGAGATCGAAGGGGTATATGTTGTTAAAGAGGGGCTTCGGGAGAGTATCGAAGTACTGACCCAGCGATCTCTTTTGCCTGTGCTCCTCTTTTGTGGCCAGGGCCAGGCAGCCGATCTTATTGAAAAATATGAGCTGGGCCGCCGGGAATACGGCCATGCATAAGATGAGAGACGTTGCGGCTACCGCGGCCTTCGATCGTATAGCGCCCTCTTTCATGGAGACCATCGCGGAGAGCAGCACGGACGAGAGCGTCGACGCGACTATGGAGGCCTCGATGAGCTGGTTCCTGTTGGTCCCTATGAGCGTAAGCGCATAACCGCTGCCCGCCAGGGCGATAACGGCCATGTACACCAGCGGGACAAGGCGCTGACGGAAGACGCGCTCGAACCCTATCTTGTCAAAACCGCCGCTCCTGTGTATAACGAGAAGAAGATACGGCCAGAATGCCCAGAAGAAAGGGCTGACAAGCAAGCCTCTTGATATCATATACAGGAAATGCGCCAGGGAAGGGTTCTGCCCCAGGTTCGCCGCAACGGTGTTGATCTTATAGTTGTCGCCTCCTATAAGAAAGACCGCCATCACCATCAAAGACCATGGGACGGCCAATTCCAGCGATCGTCTCCAGTCCCTTTTTTGGACCAGCAGGTACAGGACCGTCCCGGCGAATATCCATATATATGACTGTTTGAAAGACCACGCGAGGAAGAAGAGTACCGAAGCGGCCAGGATCTTCCGGGCAGAATTTTCGTCGTATCCGCGCAGGAATATAAAAAACGCCGATACGGCGAGTGCCGCGGCGGGTATATCGGGACGGGTCGTCATAGCCCACCATCCCGTGATATGCGTGCCGAACCATACTATGAACGCGATAATACCGAAAAATACCCTGCTTGCCGGGTTATCGTAAGGACGCGCCAGGTAACACATCAGGCGCCAGTGCATGAAAGAACCGAATACGGCGAACGACAACGTCAATAACTTCCCGTGAAGAAGTATCCCGGAATTAGTTATATTGAAGACCGAGAGGACGGCCGCATAAAAGAAGTAGAAGAGGTAATTATATCCTGTCAGGCCATAGAAGATGGCGTCGGGGTATTCATACAGCGGGAACCCTCTCTGGACCTTCCAGATGCCGTACACATGGAGCTCTTCATCTCCGACGGTCCTGAAGAGGTCCCAATATTCAAGTACAGAGAGTAACCTTACGGCGAAGACGGCCAGGGAGAGCAAAAAGACGATTGCGGCGGCTATCAGGACATACTTCATGGGACCCACTTTATGATCTACCCTAACGTTCATGATCCATGCACCCTTACTCACCCCGCGTCTTGGACTCTATCGCTTTCTCGACCGAAGCCAGCAGGCGGTCCGGATCCACCGGTTTTACGAGATAATCGACCACGCCCAGTTTGTATGCCTTTTTTTTGTCCGTATCTTTATCCAGGGCAGAGAGTATGATGATGGGTATCCCGATGCCCTGCGGGTCCCTGTCAAGCATCTCGCAGACCTCCATGCCTCCTATATCCGGTATAAGGAGATCGAGCAGTATGAGATCGGGTCTGAATTTATGGACCCTCGACAGGATATCCCTGGTGTCGGCGAGGACCGCGACTTCATACTTACCGGTATTCTCGAGACGCATGCGTATCATATCCGCAAAATCTACCTCGTCATCCACCATCAGTATCTTCCGCTTTTCCATATCTACCCCTGCGTTCTATCCAGTATCATTCCCGCATCCCTTTCATCATATCCGATATATCCGGCATTGCGAACTTCTGGTACCCGGACGGTATCTCGAATAACGAATCGTCCTGGGCCCCTACCATAAGGTTCCGGTATTCCACCGACCAGCTCCCGTCTTCGGCGGCCGTCTTCAGGGGGATGCCGGAAACCGGGTCGATCCACTGGAATACGGTTGCCCGGCCTTCCTTCGACGTATAGACGATCAGGTATTTGTCCGTCATCTTGCCGTCGACGGTATCTTTGCCGACAAGCGTGCGCTCCATCTCGCCCGGCATCTTTTCGGTGGCCCCGGCTATCCTCTCGGGATCGAGCTTCTGCTCCATATACATATTCTGCTGCGGCATAAGCACCCATGCCACATCCTTATCCATCCTCGTTATCGTAACGGCGCCTGCCATATCCATGCGCACCTTGTCTTTGGCGGCGAATATCTTTCCTGTAAAACTACCCGCCCTGGTCGTACTGACCATGTCGGCGGAAAAATCGAGAGCCAGCGCCGCAGTGGAACAGGCCGCGCTGACCAGTATTCCCATAAAGATCAATGCCTTTTTCATCTCTCCCTCCAGTTATCCGTTTCGACCCCAACCGCCTTATTATCTGCTCTTGCCCCTGACGGGTATGCCTTTAGCCCGCAGTTCGTCGGTCTTCTCTTTGGAACATTTCATACACAGGAACTTGGGTTTTGAGTCGCTCTTGTCATAACCGGCGGTCTTCACCAGCCGCCACAGGCGCGAGACCGCACCGCACTGGTCGCATTTGCCTTCTTTTATATGCCATACCTCGACCGCCTTGGATGTAAAAATGAATTTGTCCACCCAGAAGAATATGGCGCCCCCGATCAGATTTGCTATGACCGTTGCCTTCAGGCTTGTGCCTAAATTCTTCACCACAAGCCATAATATGGGGGTGCTCAGCTGCCACCGTATAAGATACAGCACAAATCTTCTCATCTTACTTTCCTCATCTCCGTTTTATATGTATTATATGTCTTCTGATCGAAACATACAAATAGAACCTTATCTATCTCCCTGTTCACCGACAGGAATTCTCTCACCGTCTTGACTGCTATGCGGGCGGCTCTTTCTGGCGGGAAGGCGTACGCCCCGGTGCTTATCGCGGGAAATGCTATCGTCCTGATGCCGTTCTCCTTCGCTATACGGAGGGAATTCGAATAACAGCTTGCGAGAAGCGCGACTTCGTTCGTATTGCCGCCGTGCCACACCGGCCCGACAGCGTGTATAACGAATCTGGCGGGGAGACCATATCCTCCGGTCAGTTTCGCCTCTCCGGTCCTGCATCCCCCGAGCCCCGCACATTCCCTGAGAAGGTCCGGGCCTGCGGCCCTGTGGATAGCACCGTCGACACCGCCGCCGCCCAAGAGCGAGGTATTCGCGGCGTTCACTATCGCGTCGACCTTCTCTTTGGTTATGTCACCCAGCACTACCTCTATCCTTGCCATCTCTATCCCGCGCCGTTCACGATACGGGACTCGGCTCCCCCGGATCTCGGCTTCACCAGAGAAAGCATTACATTAAAAGCCGTCCTCATTATCGTAATCATGCCAAAACGCCTTAAGGCAGGCATCCACCTCCACCAGCAGGAATAGATCCTCAAAAGCGCTTTCCGCTGTATATCGACCAGTTCCTGCGCCCGCATGCCGTTTACCTCCATCACCGCCGAACCGTAACGCTGGAACTTCCGGAAACTCCGCTCGATCAGTTTAAGCCCGTATTCGCCGCGTTCCGCCATCTTCAGCATCTCGGTGCCGGGATAAGGAACGGCGACGTTCAGGGTAACATGCTGTATCTCCCTGTGCGCGCACAGATACCGGACGGTCCCTCTGATGCTTTCGCGGGTATCGCCGGGGAGCCCGATGATCACCGAGTTGGTCGTTTCGATCCCAAGGCGGTTATTTATCCTGTTCGCGTCAATATATGACCCCATGGGGATATCTTTTTTTATGATCTTCCTGATCTTTTCATCGACGCTCTCCAACCCGAAGCTCATGCGTATAAGACCGCACTCCTTAAGCCGTATGGCCATCTCCTCGTCCCATAGGTCCGCGCGCGAGCTGCCCTCGAAGGTAAATTTCAACCCGTGCTCTTGTATGGCATCGCATAATCGCATGATATACCCTCTGTCGAGCGTCAATATGTCATCGATAAAATAGATATGCTCGGCCCCGTACCGGTTGACGATGCTGTCAAGCTCGGCGATAACGTTACCGATGCTCCGCCTCCTCACCACTTTGCCATACAGGTCGCTCGCGCAGAAGACGCACGAAAACGGGCACCCGCGCGACATCTGGACCGACGTGTAGCGCCTGGTGCCATGCGGTGTGCCTAAAAGATAGAGATCATTCTTGAGCAGTTCCCTGTCCGGAAGGGGCGCGGCATCGAGATCCGTAAGGATGGGCGCGGCGCCTTTATAGAGTATCCTGCCGCGGTCGGTCATCATGACGCCGGGGACTTCCGGATTCCGGTTGCCGTTCCCGACCTGCCCGAGAAATGAAGCGAACGTCGTTTCGCATTCGCCGATCACGGCATAG